>JAMCZI010000028.1 GCA_023485545.1 Candidatus Martarchaeota archaeon | reverse complement strand
GAATGCTGTTCTCAGGCAACATATATGTCATTGCATCAATAAGCAATTTCGGCCTGATATTCTCTTACATAATCACAAGCTTTGCGGTAATACACTATCGCAGGGTGAAAGCAAAAGCCAGCTTCCTGAGCCCATTGTACCCTTACATGGAAGTTGTTACAATAGTGGGACTGATAGCCCTGCTAATAGGAATGCCTCGCCAATCGCTGCTAATAGGCGTGATGATAATATTTATTCTGATAATAGCGTATTACTTTATATTGGAGGTGAAGGAAAAGAAGCCGGCAAGGATAAAGCTTTTCAAATAGAGTTAACCAATTACTGAGATTCCAAGTTATTGTTTTCAGCACCAACATGTTCAGAAACGCATCAAAATCGAACCCGCCTTCTGCGTTTTTGGGCTTGAATGAATCAAATTACTTGACTCTTTTCGAACCCGAATTCATCGCCGAATTTTCAAAATACTAGTAACGGGATTTGAACCCGAGTTCTGGGGTTGAAAGCCCCCTATTTTAGGTCCGTATAACTACGGCGGTGGAGTAGCTGAGATAGCTATCTGCGGAAGAGCATACGACACATATGGGACTATAACCTATAATTACAGTTCATCGCCACCAATAACGCCATAATGCAAAGCATACTTTTTAATTGGCAAGCCTGTTAAACTCGTCCACGCTTATGCCCGCTTCGCGCATTATAGTCCTTACCATGCCTTTGCCTATTGGCCTGTGGGCCGGAATCATTATCATGATTTCAGGATTTCTTCCTCTAAAAATAGATGCATATTTCCTCTTGTCTGCAAGCTGCATTACAATGTGGCTGCCTTTCTGGTGTATGACTATATAGCCTAGCTTGGTTAAGGCTTTGATTACCTTGTCGTAATTTACGGGCATGAGCCTAGACACTTACCTGCACCATCTCCACCGGCACTGGATCGCCATGTTTCTTGAGTGCTTCTAAATAAGCTTGGATGGCCTCCTTTACATTCTTCATAAGCTCCTTGCGGGTCTTGCCTTCCGTGGCGCAGCCTGGCAAATCTGGCACCCTAGCTACGTAAGTGCCGTCTTCGTCACGCTCTATCATTACCCTATACTTCATTCTTTCCATAATAGTATTATGCACGTTTAAGGTATTAAATCTTTCCTAGGAGACCTGCGTTGCTCGCAAAACATATGAAGTCCACACCTTCCTAGAAATAGATAAATGCTCCCAACGGGATTTGAACCCGTGTTCTGGGGTTGAAAGCCCCATGTCCTTGGCCGGGCTAGACGATGGGAGCGCCAGGATCAGTGCCCTTTCTGCGCTTTCTGCATTTGCTCCATAACAATATTAAAGATTTCCGCTGCTATCGCGTCCTGGGGCCTGTCTGCGTCTATCACGTGCGAGTTCTTGAACTTCTGCGCCTCGTTCTTGTAGATGTACCGTGCGACCCGCAGGAACTCCTTGTTCTCGAAGACCTGTGGCTTGGTCGCCCTCGTCTTGAGCCGCTCCATCGCGGCCTGTGTGTCTATGTCCATCAGGAATGTTATGTCTGGTATGGGAAAGCTCTTGTTTAGCTCAGCAAGCCAGTTGGTGTCTATTCCAACCACGCCGCCGTACGCTATTGTAGAGAGGACGTACCTGTCTGTTATGACAACCTTGCCGGATTCTAAGCCGGGCTTTATCACGGAGTTGACGTGGTCTATCCTGTCCGCTATGAAGAACGCCTCCATGAGAAGGGTGTTCTCCATCGTGTCCTTGTTGGTGCTGCTCTTCATGTTGTCCCTCGCGAACAGGCCTATCGGCCCGTCAGTGGGCTCCTTTGTCAATATGCAGCTGTAGCTCTGCGATAGCTTTTCGAAGAGAAGCCTCGCCTGCGTAGTTTTGCCAGAGCCGTCAAGACCCTCAAATGCGATCAACATCTAACCACAGATAGATTACGTATAAAGGTTTAATAATTTGACATAGCAATTCAGAATGATTGCATGATACTCTCGGATTTCGACCTTCACAACGCGATACGTGACGGAAGGATAGGGATAAAGCCGTTCAGCAAGGAGACGGTGCGCGAGAACGGGATAGACTTCAGGCTAGCGCCGGAGATAGCACACCACGTGAACCCTGGGAAGGGTTTCGTGCTCGACCCTACAAGGCAGGGGCACGTCGACAACGCTTACAAAGTGCAGAAGAAAGCCAAGGAGATGGTGATAGAGCCGTACGAGCAGGTGCTCCTCTCGACCCATGAGAGGATAAGGATGCCTGACGACATAGTCGGATTCGTCGAGCTACGGAGCACGTGGGCGAGGCACGGGCTTTCAATGCCACCGACGATAATAGACGCGGGGTTCGAAGGCAACGTTACTCTGGAAGTGGTGAACAATGCGCCCTACGGGATAAAGCTCAGGCCTATGCAGGGCTTCGCACACATAATATTCGTGAAAACAAGCAACAGGGTCAGGAAGCCCTATATTGGAAAATATCTGAACCAGTCAGGAATAAGGATCCCGAAGAAGGTATGACTACCTTCTCGAGAGATCGCTCTCTTCCTGAAGATTGCTGACAGGCTTGCCCTGCGGCGTGCCTATCACTGAGACGAGGACGACATCGCCTATGTTCTTTATGTTCTTGAACAGGACGCTCTTCTGCTGCAGTATCTTGCGGACCTCGTCCTTGTCGGCGTTCTTCCACTCCTCCATCAGGAGCCTGCTGACCTCGCCGTGCTCAAGGTCCACTATAGCATCACGCACCTCCCCGAGGTACTGGCCGCCGTCGCTGTATATGTCCATGTTGTAAATCTCAGACAGTTTCATTCTCTACACCTGCATTTTATATTCATTGATAAAAGTTTAAATACATATCACAATTGGCGCGCATCGTCGAATTGCGGAACTGCGCATTGCGACGTTGCACACAAAAGATTTAAAAGAATTGATGTGTCTCCATTAAACGATATTATGCTTCAGACCAAGCGTGCGGTTGTGCTGGATGCAAAGCTCGAGAGGGGCCTTGAGAGGAATAGGAAGCAGTTCAACGGGGTGGTATACCTGCTGTCAAGGGGAAGGGATCTCGATGGTATCGTAAACATAGGCGAGCTCGAGTACGGGATAGAGAATTACAGGATTGAGCCAAACGTCCTTGTGGTTCTCGACGAGAAGTGGGCGAGGCTGGACAGGCCGGACTCTGAGCTGGTGTATACGCCTGTGTATGAAAACAGGGTGATGATTGAGCCAGCTGGCGTAAGCTACACCTCGGACAGGAGCATGCACGGGAAGGTGTTCGACATACTGCCCAATGGCAGACCTTCCAATGCATACGGCAAAATTTCGGAGGATGACTATGTACCGTATATAAATCTGCACGTGTGCAGGCCGATGACTGAGCTCGAGGAGCTGCTGCGCAGGAACTATGGGAGGATAGACGAGAATTCGATGGAGTCAATCGGCAGGGACGAGAATGTAGTGCTTGTCAGGAGAGCTGACAACGTTACCTATTCTGGCAGAAGCGTGATGATGAAGGAGCGCCCACAGATAAAATCAGTGCTGCTGCGCGAGGGCTAGCGCATAAGCTCGTCTATGATGTTCGAGGAATTGTTGCGTATAACTGCTGCTTCTATGCTGTCCGGCTTTACAGGTATGAGGAACTTTCCGCTCTCGTCCTTGTTGAATACCATCACCCCGTTTCCAGCCTCGCTGTCAAGCACGACTAGAGCCTCTGAATCAAGTATGGATATGTTGCGCAGATTGCTTCCGTACAGAGCTTCAAGTATGCGGGTGTCGTTCTTGAGGCCGCTCTTCACTACGACATTCTTGAAAGACTTTATGCCCCCGTACAAGAGCTCTATGTCGGATTGCCTTAGCTTCGACATCTGGGAATCGTCTGCGACTATGCACTCCAGTGTCATGCTGTTGAGCATGTTTACCGCGCAGATAAGCTCCTGGCGCACATCCTTAAGCAGTATCGCGTCATCTGTATAGCCTGCGCGCACGTCTCTCATTGCGCCTGAATAGAGCTTCCTGATCTTCTTCTGGCTCATTCCGGAAAGCGCCTTTTCAGAGTCGAGCCTGTTTACCGCAGCAGCCGCTGCCTTCTCCGCCCTGGAGAGTTCGGCCTTGCTCTTTATCGCGTCCTCCAGGCTGCCTATCTTCTCTATAGTAGCGGAGGAGTGTTTAAGCAGGGCGTTCAGCCTGGAATGCAGAATCGGGACTGCTGAGCGCTGCGATTCTGACCTCTGCAGCATTGCCCTTCGCGATGAATATATCGCAGAGAGGGAGCTGCTCGTCGAGAAGTAAAACTGCCCTTCGCGCCTCACCAGGCCCGCATCCTCAAGGCACAAAAGTGCAAGCCTGAGCTTCTGCTCAACTACGTTGGTGCGCATCGATATGCCGGGCACGGTGTCGCTCGAGCCAGTGCTGCACAGATATGAGAGTGCAGTGGCTTCGTTGGGCGTCAGTTCGCTTGCCGAGACCAAAGCCCTTGATACGGCGTATTTGAATTTCATAGTGCAGTTGACCCGTCCTATTTCATATTTATGAGTAAATATTTAACACCAGCGGTGTGCCTTACAGCTGCTATACTGAACGTGTTGCAGCTTGACAGCCGATAGCAGCAGAAACAGGTTTTCAGGCCTTCTCAAGATGCCTGGCGGGCACTATGAGAGTCTTTGTGGCGGCCATCATCCTCAGTTTTACGACGTACGCAGAACCGCGCTTCTCCTCGACTACGCCGACTCTGCCGCGGTATCTTGGATGTGGTATGTCGTTGAAGCCCCCCTTCGGGACTATGGCTACGCGTTCGCCGACCTCAAAATTCTTTATCAGGTCCCTTACCCTAAGCTTTGAAGGCTTGTGGTGCCTTGCCAGATTTCTTGACCTTTTTGAGAATAAACCCCTAGATTTCTTTGTCATCAGAATCCCTCTGCAGATGCAGCATAGAGTATGAGATGCATAATATATATATACCTTCTTAATATTATCATTATGTTGTGGTGCTGATTATGGCTAAATCCCCAAAACCCCAGAAACCTCAAAGGTCCAAGGCTCATTACCTGAATGTCAAGCTGCACCCTACATACAAGGTACAGAACATAGTAGCTAGCGCCGCGCTTAACGTAGATCTGGATCTCTACGGGCTTGCAAAGCTGTCAAGGGACATAGACTACGAGCCGGAACAGTTTCCCGGAGCCATACTGAAGATTTTTGAGCCCAAGGCTGCTCTCCTGCTTTTCAAGAACGGCAAGATAATATGCACAGGCGCGAGAACGGAGTCAGACGTCAAGAGAGCTGTAGAACAGGCGATAGAGCTCGTGAAGAAGTACAATGACGGCCAGGCGAAAGGCAAGAAAAAGTGAGTATCAAGATAAAAGGATGCTACAGAGACCTTTTTATAAGTAGTTGTATGAATGATATAACGCTTGGATGCGTATTTTGTAACAACCTATTCTCATCCACCCAGGGGCGTATGCCTTGTGCATACGCCCCACCAACCACCCATCTTTTCCTCATGCAATCAGGAAGAAGGCAGGAGCATAGCTGCTGGAGTGAGGAACAGGAAAGCTTGGGAGACAGCACTTTCAGTAACGCTTAAATATCTTAACCAAATAATAAACTAATCCCGTTTTCTTTCAGTGGGGGATAGTAAGCAAAGTAAGATATTTATGGGAAATAAATTCGCTAGCTTTGAACATTTGCTGCTTCCAGAAGAGCAGCTGGTTTACAGCACCGAGGTATTGGGAGGAGTTGCAAAGAACAGGGCCATAGCCCTTACCAACCGCAGGTTCATAATGGTCGAGGACGGGTTCAAGAGCAACTACACCTCGATATTCTATTCTGAGATAACTGACGTGTCTGCAGAGAAGAGGATCAGAAGGCTTGAGATAATGCTCCGCGCCAGCGGGATCAACGGGCCTGTTTCCTTCGGTCTCAGGGACATGGACAGCGCTGCAGAAGTGTGCGAAAAGATAAATATGCACATACGCGCGACAAGAGGCAGGGCGGACGCACAATGCACGATGCCGGCTTGGGATCGCGTGGGCAACTACTCTAAGGAAGCCCAACTTTATGCGGTAAAGCAGACACAAAATGCATATATAGGCCTCGCGGAGATGAAAACGCTGGTAAGGCGCGAGGATGCCGCCCCGGTAATCATTGAAGAGCAGAATGGCAGGGGCAAAGTCGTAAAGGCTTACTTCAGCAGCATAGGGAAGAGGGGCACGTTTGCAAAAGGAAAGGCAATAGTGCTCGCGAAAGGCGCAGGGGGAGCCACAATATCCTACGTCCTGAAGGGAATAAAGAAGGGCATGCCCACGCTCGTGAATATGGGCAAGAGCTCAATGAACGGCTTTGTTTTGATATATCGCGGGAGAAAAGATAAGACTGATGAGGTAGACTTGGGCGGCTACAGGATAGCAGCGCGCACAGGTGCATTCAGCTACAACTTTTCAGATGGAAGCCTGAACGGCATTGCTGCAATAGATGGCAGCAGCAGAAGCAAGACGCTCAACCAGAACGACCTCAAGATATTCAGCCACAGGAGGGTAAGGGAGGGCTTCGGCAGCACCAACTAGAAAACCCCGAACAGCTTTTTCTTTCCGTCAAGAGCCGCGAACTTCTGTATCATTTCCTTTTGCTCCTTTGTCATTCTCTTAGGTATGTCAACCTTTAGCTTCAATATCTCGTCGCCTGCAGTGTTGGAGTATGGCACGCCAAGGCCCCTGAGCACGATGTTCTCACCGGGCTGCTGCAGCTCCTTGATTTTCACCTCAGTAGTGCCTGTAAGAGTCGGCACAGTTATCGTGCCGCCAAGCAGGAATACGTAGAAGGGCACGCGCACTTCGGTCACTATGTCGTATCCCTTCCGCCTGAAGGTCTTGTCCTGCTCGACAGCTATGTCTATGTAAAGGTCGCCAGGCCTGTCGCGACCGTAATCGCCCATGCCGCGCAGCCTTAGCCTTGTTCCGTTGTCCACACCTTTTGGTATAGACACTTCCAGCGAGTTATCGGCGACCTTCTTTCCAGTGCCGCCGCAGCTTCTGCAGGGCTTTTCTGGAACTGTACCCCTGCCGCCACATGTGGGACATGCGGATACCGTCTGTATTATGCCGAACATCGATCTTCGTGTCGTCGAGACCTGGCCTGAGCCGTTGCATGTCGGGCATTTGACTACGCGGCCGCCCTCAGATCCAGTCCCATTGCAGACTGGGCATTTGACTACGTGTCGGACGCGTATCGACTTCTTGGTGCCGAGAACCGCATCCTTCAGGCTTATTCTCGCCTCTGCCAGTATATCGTTCCCTACGTCTGCGCCGCGCTGCTGCGCACCGCCGAATCCGAACAGGTTGTCGAATATGCTGCCCCCGAACTGGCTGCCGCCGAAATCTATGCCCATGTCGCGGAATATCTTCTCGAAGTCGAAGCCCCTGAATATGTCCTGCTCGGTGTACCTCTGGTTGAATCCCTCCGGGCCGAAAGCGTCGTACTGCTTTTTCTTCTCCGGATCGCTGAGGACAGCGTACGCCTCGTTTATCTCCTTGAATTTCTCCTCAGCCTCCTTGGACTTGTTCACGTCCGGGTGGAACTTTAGGGCGAGCTGCCTGTACGCCTTCTTGATATCGTCGGCGCTCGCATCCTTCTTTACCCCCAGAACTTCGTAGAAATCCTTCGCCATCGGGTCACTTCTTTACCTTGAAATCCGCGTCTGTCGCGCCTCCATCGCCATCGCTTGTGCCTGCGCCGTCAGAAGCTCCTGGTCCCTGCTCCCCATTTCCGCCAGGGCCTGACGCCTCCTGTCCGGGCTGGCTCTTGTACATAGCAGAGCCTATCTCCTGGAGAGCCTTGGAAAGATCGTCGCTCTTGGCCTTTATCTGCTCTACGTCTTCGGACTTTATGGCTTCCTGAAGGGCATCCTTGGCCGAGTTGACCTTGTCCATTACCTCCTTCGGCACCTTTGAGCCGTATTCTTCGGCAGAGCGTTCCGCGCTGTATATGAGCGACTCTGCACTGTTCCTCGCCTCTATGAGAGCGCGCACCTTCTTGTCCTCCTCCTCAAAACGCTTCGCCTCCTCTATCTTCTTGTCTATGTCGTCCTTGTTCATCTTGTGCGGCGCCACTATGTCCATCTTCTGCTCCCTTCCAGTTGCAGTGTCCTTTGCCCCTACGTGCAGTATGCCGTTCGAGTCGATGTCAAAGGTGACCTCTATCTTTGGCATGCCTCTTGGAGCTGGGGGTATGCCTGTGAGCTGGAACCTGCCTAAGTCTATGTTGTCCTTTGCCAGCGGGCGCTCACCTTGGACCACGTGTATGTCCACCTGCGTCTGATTGCTCTCAGCAGTGGTGAATATCTGCGATTTCTTGACTGGTATGGTGGTGTTCCTTTCTATGAGCGGCGTTGCGACTCCTCCCAAGGTTTCTATCCCCAGGGTAAGAGGCGTGACGTCAAGCAGCACAAGATCCTTCACTTCGCCGGTAAGGACTCCGCCCTGTATGGCTGCCCCGAGCGCTACAGCTTCCATCGGGTCGACGCCGCGCTCTATCTTCTTGCCTATGAAGCTTTCGACGTACCTCTGCACTATTGGCATCCTGGTTGGCCCTCCTACCATTATCACCTTGTCGATGTTTCCGGGCTCCATCTTGGCGTCCTTTATCGCCTGCATTATGGTCTTTGTGGACTTCTCTATTATCGGCAGCACGAGGCTCTCGAGCTTTGCCCTGGTGAGCGTGTACGTGAAGTGCACGGGGTTGCCAGACTTGTCCTGGGCAAGGAAAGGCAGGTTTATCTCGCTTGACACTACGGTCGAAAGCTCGATCTTCGCCTTCTCGGCCGCTTCGCGCATGCGCTGCATAGCCTGGGAGCTGCCCTTTATGTCTATCCCAGAGGATTTGAGGAACTCGGATGTGAGGAATTCTATTATTGAGTTGTCCATGTCAGTTCCGCCGAGCTGGGTGTCTCCGCTTGTAGATTTGACCTCGAAGACGCCGTTGCCGAACTCCATTATGGTGACGTCGAGCGTTCCCCCTCCAAGGTCGTACACCATTATCTTCATGTCCTTCGAGGACTGCTTGTCTATTCCGAACGCGAGGCAAGCTGCCGTGGGCTCGTTGACCAGCCTTACTACCTCAAGCCCGGCTATGGCTCCGGCGTCCTTGGTGGCCTGGCGCTGATTGTCGTCGAAATACGCTGGCACAGTGATGACCGCCTTCTTGACCTCTTCACCGAGGAAGGCTTCAGCATCCGCCTTTATCTTCTGGAGCAGTATCGCAGAAAGGTCCTGCGGAGTGTACTCCTTGCCGAGCACCTTGTACTTGTAGTCTGTGCCCATCTTCCTCTTGAAGGCGTACACAGTCCCGTCAGGGTTTGCGACAGCCTGCCTTCTTGCAGGCTCTCCTACCAGCCTCTGCCCGTCCTTGGTAAATGCGACAAAGCTAGGAAAAGCCTTTCCGTACATTGAGGTTCCTTCGCTGCTCGGTATTATTACAGGGCGGCCGCCCTCAAGCACGGCTGCAGCAGAGTTCGAAGTTCCGAGATCTATTCCTATTATTTTCATTCATAACACCTTTTTAACGCAATTTTTCGTATCATGTTTAGCTTTTTGCCTCTTTGGCATTTTCGGCGGGCTTTTGCGCCGCGACTATCACGGACGCGGGGCGCAGCATTATGCCGCAGAATGTGTAGCCCTTCCTCACGACCTCAAGTATGCTGCCCTCAGTCTTGTCTGAATCCTTTGTCTGCATTATCTCGTGAACGTAAGGGTCGTAGCTTCCGTCTGTCTTTATTTCCGAGAGCCCCTCTTTCCTGAGCATTTCAGTAAGGTTTGCATAGAGCATCTCTATGCCCTTAGTAAGCTTCTTGTCCTCCGACTTTGACGCGGCTATGAGAGTGAGTTCGAACTCGTCCAGTATGCCGAGCAGCGGGCGAATCGCCTCAGCCTTTCCCTCAAGGCGTGAGCGCTGTATGTCTGCAGAAGTGCGCTTCTTGTAGTTGTCGAACTCGGCTGCTAGGCGCAGCAGGCGCTCCTTGAGCTCCTGTGCCTCTGCGTCAGGCTTGGCGCTCTCCTGCTTGGCTTGCTCTCCGGCAGCCTTTGCCGGATCCTTATTCTTCTCCTCCTCAATATTATTGTTGCTGTTCTCAGCCATGAACAAACCGCCTCACTCTATCTTAACGTCCTTGTAATTGAGGTCTATCGCCTCCCTGTTCCGTTTAGGCCTTGCGTTCGGCATATTCATCATCCTGTCGAACTCCCTTGCTATATCTAGCATGCGGTGCATCTCGCGTTCTATGTCGTATTCTATCTCCTCTATCGCCCTGGATAGTTCTGGCGCCCTGAGATAGTACTTCCTGCCGCGCTTGACCACCAGGCCTGCTTCTATGAACCTGTTAAGGTGGTATATTATAGTGCTCCTGGCGACGCTCTGGTCGACCCTTATTTCAGAGCTTGAGATGCCCTTCGAGCCGCGCCTCCCGTATTCGGAGGTGAACATGCGCAGTATGTCGAGGTCTATGTTGTCTCCGGCTGCATCGCCTGAAAATCCAAACGCCTCGCACATCCACCTTATTATGCTGTCGGGGTCGTTGCTCGCCGGCATCGCTATGTTCTTTATTACTATCTTCTTCATGACCACTCACCGTTGCATAGGATGCATACCTATTATGATTGAATAGATTTATATATTTTGTGTTTTATATTAATATTAGTTGATATGTCAAATAAATTTTGACAAGATAGGTGAGACAATGGAAGAAAAGAACGAAAACGAGAGAAAGGCCGGAAAGGGCTTGGTCGCCCCTATTGACTTTGATTTTATGGCGGATTTCTTCGATCCGTTCAGGCTGGCCAGGCGCAGCGCAAGACTTCTGCAGAACTTCTCCGACAGGGGAACACTGCTGCCCAACGTCGACATGGTGGACAACGGCGATTCGTTCACTGTGCTGGTCGACATGCCCGGCGTTGACAAGAAGGACATAAAGCTCAAGGTCAGCGAGGAGATGCTTGAGCTGAGCGCGGAAAAGAACGAAGAGAAGGAAGGAAAAGAGGGCAACTACTACGCCAAGGAGAGGTCTTCATCAGGGTACTACAGGATGATAAGGTTCCCTGAGCAGGTAAAGGCTGACAGCGCAAAGGCTAAGATGAACAACGGAACGCTCTCCGTAGAAGTAAAAAAGGTAAAGGAGGCGCGCGGCAAGGAAGTAAAGATAGACTGAGGGCCTTTTGCCCCCAGCCTTATTTTTGGTAAGCGAGTTTTGACGTCTGTAAGTTTTCCCAAATTGCGGCGATTCCTCAATATTTCTAATATCATATTAGATAATTCCACAAAATATATTTAAATCTTAAAATTCAAATTAGTTAGTAGGGGGAGAGAAATGACTAGTGGGGTCATGGAACAAATCCAGAAAAAGGGGAAGACGGAGAAAATACGCGAAGCGGCAGAAAAGGCAATGGACACCATAGAGCGCAAGGAGCTCGAGGAGCTGTACAAGGCTGCAGGAATAACGGATGAGAACGGGGCAGTCGAAGCAGCGATAAAGATGGTCCTGACAGAGGAGCTCGCCGCGAGGATACAAAAAAGCAAAAAAATCGCAAAACAAAACGATATGAGCTTCGGTAGTGCCGCAATATTCATGGCGGAGGAAGCATAAGGACTAGAAAAGCCCAGTAAGCGCTTGGGCGGAGAGGCCCTTGATATCTTAGGCCTCTACCGCTCAACAGCGCACTCTAATTTTTTATTGCCAAGAACCTTGGTGAGGCATGCCCAAGCAAACGCGCAGCCTGGCTGAGGGGAGAATGCAGACGCCAATATTTAAATATCAGGGCGGCCGAGAAATAAGCATGGCGGAGAAATCTGTAGACGTGAAAAAGGAGCTGCATGATGCTTACTCCAGAATGATATCCCGCTTGGACATAAGGGAGGACAGCAGGATTGTGCTCGATGCAATAGTGGACCGCTTAGAAAACGGTGACACATCCCAAAAGAGGATAAGCGCTTCATCGCTTAACCATTTCTTTTCAGTATGCGCGATATACGAACTCGCTTCAGAAAATTTGGATGGAAAACTGTCCGGGGATGAATTTTACTCATCGTACTCAGGGATAATTGAAATGGGCAGCGTATACAATGCGATCCTGGAAAGGTATGAGGATTACGACGTATACAGGCTGGCCAAGGAGAACATCCTGCTGTGGGAAAGCGAATTTACCAGCGAGGAGAAGCTTAAAGGTGTGCTTGTGCACAGCAGGCCGGAAATGAATGCGGCCATCTTGGAGGCGCTAAGGCGTGCGAACCCCCTTGAGTACCACAGGGTTTTTATATTCGGAAGGGAGTATAGCGGGCTTCTTGGAGGAAAAACCGGCGAAGCAGAAACAGAGAAGGCTGAGGGCTCCGAGGAAAATGGCATACGGAGGGCTGCAGCCGGGCTGGCATACATAGCCCAGAACGGATACGGGCTCGGGGCATTCCATAGCAGTGTTGTGAAAATGGCGTGCGAGTACCTCATTGAACTTGATAGGGAGTCGCCGTATAGCGCAGCAGGACTGCTGCCGTCCGAATCAGAATTGGGGAAAAAGCTTAAGAAGAAGATAGGCTCCATAGAGGCAGGCGCGGAAAAACTGTCGGACATATTTTTAGGCATGGTGAATGGCGGCAAAACTGATGCTGACGTTGCAGCAGGCTCAACGCTGCATGCTCTGGATCTCATGGACAGCGTAATAGAGGCTTTTGAATTGCTTGATGAGGCAAAGGCGAGAGCAGAATCAGAAAAACTCAGGAGATAATGGATTTTTATGATACGCCGCGTTTGCCTGGATCGAACTCCCTTGCCAGAATTGCGTATATGCTGCAGTCCATGAACTTTCCATCTCTGAGCGCCTCTTCCTTCAGCACGCCGTAGTTCCTGAAGCCAAGCTTTTCAAGGAGCCTTGCGGAGCGGACGTTTCCCTCCGGGACTATGCAGCTTATCCTGTTGAGGCCTAGCTCTTCGAAACCTATGCGCAGAAGCAGCATTGCCGTTTCAGTCCCATAGCCTTTGCCCCAGTAATCCTTTCCAAGCCAGTAGCCTATCTCTGCGTGGCTGTCATGCCGATTTATGTTGCTTATACCTGCCGCGCCTATGATATTTCCATCTATCATTACGGCAAAATGCAAGCCTGCTTCTGCGGCTGACTCTGTAATTGAGGACTGGATGAAAGAGAGCGCGTCATCCCTCCCGTATGGAAATGGAAACTGAGACTCGGATGCCGCATGCCTTGAGACATCTGCGTCATTGCCTAGCTCTGCAAGCCTGTCGGCCATTGAGACCTCAAGAGGAAGAAATGACACGCGCTTTGCTTCTGGTATGGGCTGCATATCAGCGCCTTACGTAAGGCTTGACAAACATGTAGAAGCGCTCATCGCCCCGCAGCTCGGCTATGATGCGCTCGCTTATTATCCTTGCCGGGTCCTGCATGAGCGTCACCCTCGAGGATATGTCGGAGAAGCTCTCAAACTTCTTCGCCTCGCGCTGCTTCAATATAGAGGTGAGGTGCTTCTTGCCTATCCCGGGAAGCAGCTCAAGGGAGTGCTGGCGTATGTTTAGCGGCCCCGCGTTGTTGAATATGTCAACGAACCTTTTCTCGTTCTCGGATATTATCTTGGACAGGACGACGGGCAGCTCACCCTTCGCGGTCTCGGTCAGCTGGTCGTAGGTTATCCTGGACTTTATGAGCGATATCTTCTCGCGCTCCGCACTGCCTATGTACACCTTCTCCCCAAGAGCCATGCTGACGTCAGGCTTTGCCGTAGCTTCAAGAAGAGTGAACCAGTTCTCGCCTATCAGCTGGGCTATAGGCTCGGGCTTTGTAGAAAAAGACTTGCCGCTGCGCATGAAGTCAAGCACGTATGCGTTCTCCTCCCTTCGCTCCTCGCCAGCCATTTGATATCAACCTTCATGTATTTCGCAGCCTCAATCATGATTTCAGCCACGCTCTTTTAATATCGAAAGTATGTGTGATACTTCCTCGTCTGTGATTGGCCTGTTCTCGCTTGCGAATATCTGCCTGAGCAGCATCGCATTCTTTGGCCTTATATCGCTTATTTTTGATATGATCCTGTCTGTGTAATTTGAATCCTTTCCAAGCTCTGACTTGAGCTTCTCGAACTTCTTCTTCTCCATGCCGTACTTCTTGGCGTGCTCGAGAGCTACCTCCTGCTCGTATGTGGGCTCCTTCATCTTGCGCCTCTCCTCGAGTATCTCGTACACTTCGGTAAGGGTCGCAACCCCCTTGAATTCAGCTTTCTCTCCAATCATAGATACCACTGTCCAAAAGCCGAAACTATTAATAGTTTTACTTCGAATGCTTTCATATTTATATGCCCGTAAGGGTATATAAAGCTTTTGAGGAGATTTGCAGATGGATGGAAAAGAGGCGTACCAGAAGGTTCTTGCCGAGGTAAAGAAGCACATATCAGGCAAGGAGGATGTCATAGAATTGATGTTCATATCTATAGTCGCGAACGGACACGTCCTCCTTGAAGGAGTGCCGGGAGTCGCAAAGACTACTATGTCAAAGACCCTGGCTGAAAGCATAAGCGCGAGCTTCGGAAGAATACAGGGCATGCCGGACCTTGACATAAGGGACGTGATAGGCTATACATACATGGATGACAAGGGCGAGGTGCAGCTCAAAAAGGGCCCAATATTCAACAACATGCTACTTATAGACGAGCTCAACAGGGCCCCGCCAAAGACAACCACCAGCCTTCTTGAGGCTCTGGAGGAGCGCCAGGTGACTATAGGAGGGCAGGACATGAAGCTTCCGGACCCGTTTATTGCATTTGCTACGCAGAACCCGCTTAACATAGAGGGCACGACAGCATTGCCTAAAGTGCTTGCGGACAGGTTCCTCCTAAGGATAGAGGTAAAATACCCTTCAATGGAGGAGGAGGCACAGATGCTCAGGATAAAGGAGAGCGAGAGCAGGAGCGACGTGAACGGCGTGCTCGGCAAGGAGGACATACTCAAGCTCCAGGAGGAGGCGAAGAAGGTAATCATAAGCGACGACGTGATAGGTTACATCACGCGCCTGGTCGACGCTACAAGGAAGGACATACACGTAGTCATGGGAGGCAGCCCCAGGGCGGAGATAAGCTTCATGAACTGCGGAAAAGCGAAGGCGCTCGTCGAGGGGAGGAGCGAGGTCACGATTGACGACATAAAGTTCCTTGCCAAGCCGGTCCTGAGCCACAGAATCCTGGTGAGGTCTACCGGAGGCATAGGGGTAAACGGAGTGATTGACGGATTGGTGGCTACGCTGCACTGAGTGGTATTTATGAAGTCGCAAAGCGCTATAGAGTACCTGACAACGTATGGCTGGGCCATACTGGTGATAGCGATAGCGCTTGCAGTGCTCTATGAGCTGGGCCTCTTCAGCCCGAGCACCTACGTGCACACATCGTGCGTCTTCGAAGCTGATTTTGGATGCCTGGGCAGCACCTTTACGGAGAACGGCATCCTCACGATAAATGTTGAGCAGTCGACCGAAGGGCCCATAAATGTTACCTCGATAGGGTGCAACTCCGAGCCCTCTATATCGCACATGGTTGCGTTCTCAACCCCGTACACGATACCGATAGGCGGCAACCAGACATTCGTCGTCCAATGCTACATGAACAACACTACGCCTTACAGCGGCACGATAGGTGACCTTTACACAGGCTATGTGGAGATGAACTATACCGATATACAGTCAGGATTCCCGCACACGCTCACAGGGGAAGTGCAGGAAAAGGTAATCTCCAAGTAGCTGCAACCGGCCATTTTGCAGAAAGCTAAGGCGTAAGCCTTTTTCTGTCCCTTGGGAACATGGCGCATTCGCGTATGTTGCTCATTCCGGTTATCTGCATCGTAAGCCTCTCGAGGCCTATGCTCCATCCAGCATGCGGCGGGGCTCCGGATCTCATAGCGTCTATGTAGAACTTGAAGCTGTCGGGATTCATGCCCTTCTTCCTTATCGACTCTATAAGCAGCTCGGGAAGGTGTATACGCTGGGCGCCGCTCGATATCTCGACGCCGCGGTAGATCATGTCGAAGCTCTTTGTTATTTCTGGATTGTTGTCATCCGGCATCGAGTAGAATGCGCGCAGCGATGTTGGGTAGTCCCTGACTATCACCGCCTCGCCGAAAAGGTCCTTGACAAGAGCCTCTGATTCGCGCGAAAGGTCGTCTCCGAACTTTATCTCCTTGCCGCTCGCGGCTATCGCGTCGACCACTTCGGAATACGTAGCTATCTTTACATTCGGCACCTGGAGCTCCTTCTGCAGCACCTTCAGCTCTGGCGCGTTCTTCTCGTTCACGTCCTTTATTATCGATACGAGCACATTTGACAGCAAAGACACTGCATCGTCGGAATTGGCGAAGCCCATCTCGACGTCCATCTGCGTCGACTCGTTCAGGTGGTATGAGGTGTTCGACTTCTCCGCCCTGAACACCGGAACGATTGAGAACACCTTGTCAAGGCCGCCTATCACGGCGAGCTGCTTGTACAGCTGCGGAGACTGCGCCAGGTAAGCTTTTGTCTCGAAGTAGTCGATGCTGAACAGTTCAGTGCCTCCTTCTGTAGCCTCCGCGACTATGTCAGGCGGGCGTATCTGTATGAACCCGTGGCTCATCATGTATGATGAAAAGCTGTTGAGTATGGTTGACTGTATCTTGAATATGGCGGTAGTTTCGAGCCGCCGCAGGTCTATGTACCTGTAGTTAAGCCTCACGTCGAGGTCAGCATCAACCTTGCCAGTCACCTCGAAAGGTATGCGCCATGATATAGGATTAAGGTCCACGACTTCAGAAGGCACTATTTCAAAGCCGCTCCTCGCTTCCTTGTTCTCCTTGACAACACCTGTTATCTTTACGACGCTCTCCTTGGGCAGCGACATGGAAGCGATAACGTCATCAGGCACGATGCCCTTCTTTGCTGTCACCTGCACAATGCCGCTTCTGTCCCTGAGTAGCAGGAAGGTTATCTTGCCGAGCTCCCTGACCTCGTGGACCCAGCCGGCAACGGTAACGCTCTTGTTGTTGAGCTCGGCACTGAGTTCCGAAACGTAATGGGTCCTTATCATCAAACCACGCAGCGACTACCCCTCTATCTCATGAGCTATTATAAAGCTTTTTCAGCAGTGCCGCATCACTTTGACAGCACTATCTGCATGGAGCTGACCTTGGACTTTGTGCCGTCCTCGTTCTGGACCTCCTCCGACTTTATGGCTATGCCCTCGCCGCTCGGATTGGGCATCGCTGTTATGAACCTGTTCCTGGCTATCTCAACTACGTCAACCGCCTTGGAGATTGCGTTGCCGCGCGCCTTTATCGTAACCTTGCTCTGGCCGCTGTTGAACTGCGTAACCACGGCGAGCACGTAGTTCATCGTCGGCTTCTTGCCTATGTATATCACATTGTCCTGGCCGTCAATCTGTGCGCTCTCTCCTGCGGAGCCTGGCTGCCCCACCTTCGCGCTTATCTGTATGAAGCTGACCTTGGACTTTGTGCCGTCCTCGTTCGCCAGCTCCTCTGATCCTATCTTTATGCTCTCGTTTCCTGGAGAGCTAATGCCAGGCATGAACCTGTTGCGCACTATCTCGGCCACGTCTACTGCGCGCGAGATTGCGTTGCCGCGCGCCTTTATCGTAACCTTGCTCTGGCCGCTGTTGAACTGCGTAACCACGGCGAGCACGTAGTTCATCGTCGGCTTCTTGCCTATGTATATTGTATTCTCCCCGTCCGCTCCGTTGGTTTTGTTGTTTTGTATTTCCTCAGCCATGCTCACACCATTAGTAACAGTATAGGATTTGGTTGCCCAAATATCGCCTGATGATGTATTTATTGGAGCAGCTATTTATAGATTGTGCTTTTTGTCTGCTTTACCGGAAGAAGTAGTGGCGAGGGCGCTTGTTTCTTGCAAGTTGCACGGCATCAAAGCTCCTTTGAGAGCTTCTTTATTGACTCGATTTCAGCGTCGATGTCAATCTTCATCCCGAGATCCTGCATCGCATGAAGCGGATATGCAATCGCCAGTTCAAGAAGAAGCTTTCCTTCGGGCTCAATACCCTGCTTCTTGGCGTACGGCAGCTCCGCTCTTATAGACTTGTATATGTACGCCAGCACATGCTCGGTAGTGGAGGTAAGCTCGGACTCGTCAACCGCCTTTGAGGATATTATGCTGGCTGCTTCGGCTTCTCCCCATGAGACTATCTCGCTCGTCTTCTCGAACACCTTGCCGAAGGAGCGCATGAACTCAGGCGCCACAGGATAGAACACCTTGTAGAAGACGTAGCCGAAGGGTATGCCGTATGTCTTGCGCATTATGAGCCCTGATACGATGACACGCTGCCTCCAGTCCTTTATGCCGCGTATATAGCCGAAGACCTCTTTCGTCTCCTTTGAAGGGTCGGAGAGCCTGTTTCCCAGTCCCTCTATCAGGTTGCGCACCGCCCTTGCATGGCCCTGGCTCACATCGGAAAGTTCGACGAAGTGCGGCGCGTACTTCACTGCGTCGGCGCCCAGCCTGTCTGACGACCATTCCGCGTATATCTTTGATATTTCCTCCTCTCCATAGTAGAACATGTCGAGCAGGTGCATTACGAACTTGATGTCGAACTTCATGCCGTTTGGCAGCTTCACGTGGGAGTTTGTCACCTCACCCTTCTTGCGCTTTATCTCGACGAAGCTAGCGGCGTGCTTTATTGCCTGTATGGGGTTGCCGCGTATGTACCGGTAGATGTAGGGCTTTACCCATGTGGGTATGCCGTACTTCTCCAAGAGCTCGTCAACCGCCTTGCGCGGGCTGCTTATGGCCATCTATACCACACCAATACTGGCTATAACACCTATTTTATTACTTCCTCCTTTTTGTGCCACCGTGCCTTTCACTTTCGGCACCTTCGCTCTCTGCAGCTTTCTGGACCTTCGCGCCAGATGAGCGCTTAGAGCGCATGCTAACTGCGAAGAGCACAAGCACAACCAAGACTACCACTATTGCGGCATAGATGTAGCCGGAATAGTTTGCGGCTGTGCTTTCTGAAGTAGTTCCAGATGGGGCGTACTGCTTGCCGCCCACTGCCATGTAGTAGCTGTTGGAGCCGGAGAACTGCTGGGATATGGCCCCATTTGGCTGGCGCCACTGCTCGTATATTGTCGCCGGATAGGATCCGTCCGCCCCGTTGGAATCAACATCGACATAGAACGTTACAGTTGTGCTCTGGTTGGGCGCAAGGCTGTCTATGTATGCGTTGCCCGATATCGGGGTTATTGGGTATATCGACTGCAGCGAGAGTGATACCTGCGATGCTGGCTCATTGCCCACATTCTTTATTGTGTATGTGACTGGCTTGTAGGTAGAGCCTGGCTGCAGGCTTCCCTGCACCGAGGTTATGCTAAACACAGCGGACGGGAATACGCTCAGGTTTATTGGAACAACCTTTGAATAGTTGCCTGCGTAGTTTGCACTGTTGTACGACAGCAAGGCGTATACATGCGCAACTGATTTCGGTTCTGACTGGTTTGAGCTGACAGTTATCGTTTCCGGAACAGACTGGCCAGGCTGTAGGGAGCTTATGAAGAAGCTCGAGGCTGCGCTTCCCACTATCGCGCCGCTGCCGCTGCTGAATGAGACGCTGACATTCCTTGCAGTTCCGCTGCCGACATTCTCGATGGCTACCTCAACAGACTGATTAGAGCCCACGTAAAGCTGTGAGGGCTGAGTGGATTGCACTGCCGCGATAACGTCCGGGCTGTTTAGAAGCACCGCAATGGGCACGGTGATGTTAGTATGCACGTACGTCCCGTTCTCATCCTGATAGCTGAGCGACAGCTTAAGTCGATGGGTGCCGTTGGTGATGTTGCGTGCGACGAATACTGATGAGGAGGAGCTGTATGACGCACCAGCCGCCATGGTGCCCAGTATAAGCTCTTCAGCGCCGGAAGGCTTGAAATATGTGGAGTTGTCTATTGTTGCCGTGACGTTATATGCAGTTCCAGTGCCTGAGTTGTGCGCATTGACTTCAAACTGCACTTCTGAATTGGGCACCAGCTGCGAAGAGGGAGCTATGCTGAATCCTATGCCGGGCTTGCCGTGGACGTATATGCTTATCGGCATTACAGATTCCCCGGGGGTGTCGTAGCTGGTCACACCATTGCTTACGGATGTTTCGTAAGTAGCCACCACATCTATCGTGTATATGCCGGAGGGAAGAGTTGGGGGAATGTGAAGCTTGTATGTATATACGTCAAAACCGCTGCCTCCGTAGATTCCGCTCCCTATGACGCTTATCAGGTTGGTGTATGAGGGAGATACGTTGAGCAGAGGATTCGAAGCTTCAAGCTGCAGGTTCACGTTCTGCAACGTTCCGGAATAGGAATTGAATAGCTGGAATGACACAGTCACATTCTCTCCAGAGACCACGTACTGCGGCGAAAGCGTTAAAGCCTGGAGTGACAGCGCGCCGCTCCCGCTTGGGGCACCGCCTGTAGAACCTGAGTTAACGGACTGTGCGTATGCAGTCTGGACCATGAGCATTGCTACCATCACCGGCAGCACCATGGCAAATGCCTTGCTTGTTTTCCACATTTTTACACCTTTTAACATTTTATCGTCAGCTTATATTTGGCTTGAACAGCTTGAAGCTTGCCAGCACGCCGAATGCAAGGAATGCGACAAGCACCCCTATATCCAAGATTATGGAGCTGACAGGGAAGTAGCCCACCAGCATAACGTCGCGCATGCCTGCTACGGCGTATGTCATTGGGTTGAATGTGCTGAATGGCTGCATGAACGACGGAAGTGAGCTGGATGGGAAAAACGCCCCGGAGAGGAACCACATCGGAAGCACTATGACGTTGCCCAGTATGGAATATGTCTGTATCTGCGACATCCTTGAGGCGAGTATTATAGTAACGCCGCTGAAGCCCAGCGATATCATTACCACTATGAGTATTATCCAGAGAACGCCGAGCGCCCCCATTGCGACTCCTGCCCCAGCTATCAGCCCAACAATCAGCGCAAGCACACCGTAAAGCACCGACTGCACAGTGCCGGAGAGGACCTTGCCCAGTATGACTGCATTCTTGCTTATCGGCGAGAGGAGGAATGACTTTAGGTTTCCCAGCTGCCTGTCTGTTATGAGTGATATGCCCCCTCCGAAAAGGGAGCCGAAAGCCGCAACCATCGCTATTATTCCAGCGGTCAGGAACGTCTTGTAGTTTGTGTTTGCGCCGTAGAGCAGCACCTCTGAAAGACCGTAGTCCACAGGCTTTGAAGGCGTGTTGAAAGACTGGCTAAATGTGGACGGATTGACAGCAAAGCTCTCAGAGACCGAGCTTATCGTAGAAAGCGCCGCGGGGACTGCTGCGAAATTGCTCTCGCTGTAGTATACATCCACGTCGGAAGTGCTGCCGGAAACTTTTGACGGGAAGGTTGGCAATATGACAATGACTGCGGACACCTTGCTGTTGTGAAGCAGTGTTAGTGCACTCTGCTGCGTCGTAACGTTCACCACCGATAGCGACTGGCCGTGCTGCAGGTCGTTTATGAATGCAAATGATGCAGGATTGTTGGCGTAGTTCACCACTGCTACGCTGGTGTTGAACGATGAGGCATTTATATTGCCAAAGAAAAATATTATCACTATAGGGAAGATTATTGAACGGATTATGTTGGTCTTGATGTTGCTTTTGAATACTAGCATCTCGCGCCTGAATATTGTAAGAGTATCTTCCACGAAGCTCATTACATCACCTCATAGTAAGGAGCGCATTCCTGTCTGACTGGAATTCCCCTGCCTTGTCCCTTATGTTGGATCCCGTCAGCTTTATGAAGACATCATCCATTGTGGGGAGGTGCATGCTGACTGCAGCAACTGTGAATTTCGATTTCTTTAGCTCGTTAAGTATGTGCGGCAGCTTCTCTATCGGATTGTCCTCTATCAGCCCAGTTACCTTGTCGTCCTTGAAATCGGATGATATGCCGAATTTCGATTTGAGAAGCTGCGCTACCTTCTGCGCCTCCTGTTGCGTAGTTATTATCTCAAGCACCTGGCCCTTTGATACCAGGCGCTTCAGCTCAGAAGGTGTGCCCATAGCCTTCAGCTCGCCGTGGTCTATTATTGCTATGCGGTTGCACAGCTGGTCTGCCTCCTCCAGATACTGGGTTGTGAGTATCACAGTGACGCCCCTGCTATTGAGCTCCTTTATCTGCTTCCACATTTCTACGCGGTTCTGCACGTCCAATCCTGTGGTGGGCTCGTCCAGCACTATGAGTTTGGGTGCGTGCAGCATCGATTTCACCAGATACAGACGCCTCTTCATCCCGCCAGAGAAGGTGCCAGCCTTCTTGTCCTTGAACTCGAGGAGCTGCGCCCATTCCAGGGATTCGTGTATGCGCGGAGCCCATTCTTGTCGCGGCATGTGGTAAAGCCTGGCTGCAATCTCAAGATTCTCATAGGCAGTAAGATCGCTGTCGACTATTGTCTCTTGCGCCATAAATCCTACGACCTGCTTCACAGCGGAGGAAGCCTTCTCTGCGTCAAGCCCCTCTATTGTTATGCGGCCAGAGGTAGGCTTTACTATGCCAAGAAGCATGCTTATTGTTGTTGTCTTTCCCGCGCCGTTCGGCCCGAGAAGCCCGAATATCTCGCCCTTCTTTATCGAGAGATTCATCTTGTTGACAGCGGTAAAGTCGCCGAACTTCTTTGTAAGATTGAATATCTCCACCGAATTTGCCATAATCATCCCTCGAGCTGCTTTGCGACATTTTTCATCGCATCCTTCAGTATCTTCTTTGATTCCGATAAAGATTTCTCCCCTTTCTTGGTCAGGGTGTAGAAGTTCTTTATCTTGCCCCCAGAGAGCTTTTTCTGCTGGTTCACGTAGCCGAGCAGTTCGAACTTGGAGAGCGTGTTGTAGATGTCATTCTTTATCGCCATCTTTCCCTTCCTGTATTTTGGGACGTGCTGTGCCACGTGGTTTATCAGTTCGTAGGCGTATATGCTGCTGCCTCCCTTCTTTATCTTGCCCAGTATGACAAGCTTCATTATGAGGTGGTACATGTCCTTGGTCATGTAGTACTTCATTCCGTCGTCTACATTGCTCGCATCGCCTTTTGGCATAAAAATTACCACTGCTCTTAGATTTAATATAAACTAAATTTTAATTAAGCTAGTTTATTTTTAATCTAAAACAATAAAAAGATTGTTATGCAAATGCGCACGCAGGCTGCCGCTTGTACCACGCGTTGTCCGCTTTGTTGAAAGTAGGTATTTAAGCATTTATTCCGTATCCCATATCGTACCAGTTTGGGTGTTACAATAGCAGAAGAAGCTAATACAGCGGAACAAGGCAAAGACGCCAATGCTCCGCCTAAGGCGCAAGAGTCACAGCAGCCTGGGCAGGATAGCGCTGCGGCGGAAGAGAAGAAGGAAACGCCAGTGCCCGGAGAAGACGACCAAGCAACCACGAAGATAGACGCACTCTACGAATACATAAAGAAGCACGGAAAGAGCGATATAACGACAGTGGCATCCTCAATAGGCGTGGCGCCGAACATAATAGAGGGATGGGCTAAGGTGCTGGAGAACGGCAGGCTCGTGAAGATCTCATACGCAGTCGGTAAGATGTATGTGGAGCTCGAGAAGCGCTCTGCAGAGGAAGAGGAGACGATGCAAAAGAAGGTCGAGATGCAGCTGGAATCAGAGGACTCGCTTCTTTCATCGCAGGCGATAGAGCTGGACAAATTCAACAAGGACCTTACAGCCATTAGGGAAGACGCCAAGAAAGCTACCGAAGTTTATTCCAAGGTTCTTCCGGACGTGCACAAGATCTTTGATGAGATTGACAAGGCTTACAAGAGCATAGAGCACGAGAAAAATGAGATGGAGAACACGCGCAAGAGTTCCGAGAGGGTGTATACTGAGATCTCTGCGAGAATTGATGAAACTCTGGCGAAGATCAGCTATTTCTCATCGGATGAATTCAATGTTAGATCTGCAGGCATAAACGATGCAATAGCAAAGACGATAAAGGGAGCACAGGATATAGAGAAGACGCTTGTCGAAATACACAAGGGGAAGGACGTCGAGCTGGAGGCAATTGACAAGGAGATAACGCAGAGGGCTAACGAGATAAAAAGGCAGATAAAAGAAGCGAATGAGGTCATGAGCAAGGACCTGTCGGCGTACCGCGCAGGATTGGAGAAGACTTACAAGGATATAGAGAAGGATGCGAAGTCCGCAAAGGAGACGCTCAAGGAGGTGGAGAACTTCAAGAAGCACAAGGACATGGTGCTGAAGGAGCTCAACGACGCCAAGTCCAACTTTAAAGACAAGTATGAAAAGCTTAACAAGGAATTCGAAGTCGAGGGGGCCGTATTCAACAAAAAATACGAGGAGATAAACTCAAAAATGGCTTCAATCAGGGAGGGCTTCGGGAAGGCGGCCGAGATAGATTCTAGGATAAGGTCTGTTGAAGGGTCAGTATCCGACATAGAAAAGGAGATAAAGAAATCCAAGAGCGAAATAATGAAGCTTCACGAGCAGGTTACGGTCCTGCAGCGTATGAAGAACATGCCGATAGAGAAGAAGGCAGAGGCGGTTGCCGCGCTAGGCGAGAAAAGGCAGAACAGCAGGAAGAAACTCATAGATATATTCGAAAAGGTCAGCGATGCAAAGAAGAAGCTCCAGTTTGATGACAAGGAAGGCCCAGAAATGAAAAAGACCGGCGATAAAAAGGCATGACGCATCAAAAGTTTATTTTATCTTTAGATTTATGTTATAACGGGTATTGGGATGGGAAGTGAGGAGAAGGAGGAGAAGGTTCTTGCAAATTACAATCTTGACGCACACGGTCTTCCTGTAGAGGTAAGGATAATAGAAAAGGGAGGATTCGTACCAGACTATGAGGTTTCCTTCCCGGGAGTAGGATCCGCGACGAAACTGCTCCTCATGTCGCTAAGAGGAGAACTCATAACCATAGTGCCCGTAGACTCGGAGAAGCTTGGCAACAAGGAGTATAGGGAGAAGCTCAACCAGAAATACCTCGAGGCAAGCAGCGTGCTCATAGACAGGTACCTCCCAGGTACGGATGCTGAGACAAAATCGTTGCTGAACGCGTACGTACTCAACATGATGCTTGGGCTGGGCGACCTTGAGGCACCGCTTGCCGATGAGAACCTCGAGGAGATAACGGTCAACGGTGCACGCGACTACATATGGGTTTTCCACAGAAAACTGGGCTGGTGCAAGACAAACATAAAGCCGAACAGCGAGGAAGGAATCTACGAACAGGCTGAACAGATAGGCAGGAACATCGGGAGGGAGATAAACAACCTGGCACCGCTGATGGACGCCGAATTGAGCGATGGATCTAGAGTCAACGCTACGCTGTTCCCGATATCGCAGAACGGCAACACGCTCACGATAAGAAAGTTCTCCAAGAACCCCTGGACAATGACCGGGCTGATGAAATCCGGCACGATAAGTGCACCGATAGCCGCAACTGTTTGGCTCTGTATACAAAACGAAATAAGCCTTCTTGTCGCAGGAGGAACCGCAAGCGGAAAGACCAGCTTCCTTAATGCTATGAGCATATTCCTGCCGCCGAGCAGGAGGATAATATCGGTAGAAGAAACAAGGGAACTTTCGCTACCGAGCTTCCTGCAGTGGCTGCAAATGCTCACCAGATCGCCCAACCCTGAAGGAAAAGGAGCCGTGTCTCTTTATGATCTCATGATAAACGCGCTCAGGCAGAGGCCCGACGTGGTGATGATAGGAGAAATCAGGACCGTAAAGGACGCAGAGACGCTTTTCGAGGCAATCCATACAGGTCACTCTGTGTATGGCACCGTCCACGCAGATAACGCGCAGGATACAATAATCAGGATGACAAACCCCCCAATAAACGTGCCGAAGATAGTCATAAACGCTCTCGGCGCGGTGATAGTCCAGTTCAGGCACAGGTCGAAGGGGATAAGGAGGACGTTCGAATTCGCCGAGATACTCAGGACTGGAGATGCGAGCGTCATGTATAGGTGGGACGTGAGAGAAGACGTCTTCACGCAGGTGAGCGAGATGACGAGGCTCTCAGAGACGCTGTCGCTTTATGCTGGCCTTACAAAGAAGGAGATAGACCAAGACATAACTGAGAAATCGGCTGTGCTGAACTGGATGGTGAAGAATGACGTAACCGACGTCGACAGGGCGGGATTGGTTGTCGCGAATTACTACAAGAACCAAAGCAAAGTGCTGGACATAGTAAACAGCAACCTCGCCTACTCGGATGACCTTTTCAGATGATTGGATGGATGCTAAGAGCGGTGGAACTTACGGGATAGGGTACAGGGCCATGGCAGACCTCATAGCGGATGCAGAGAAGGAAACGAAAGCAAATGTTACGGCGCCGCTTGAAATAAAGCCGATCATAGAGGCACCTATGCCGAAAGGCAACTTTACCTATTTGGATATGCTTGAGGAAGTGGACTCGATAATAGCCAACAAGCAGAAAGGCGCTGTGAAGGAGTCGGTGCAGGTGTATCAGCAACCTGCGTCCCAGCACATAATCACATCAGGCGTGGAGCAGGGACAGCTCTCCAATGTCATACCCGGAGCCGCAGAGGGCAAGGCGCAGGAAGAAGGAACGCTCGGCTCTGATGAGATGCTGAAGCAGATACCCCTGCCGAAATTCAAGTACATGAGCGCAAAGAAAGTTGACGTAGAACAGATGGTCCTGCCCAGCCTGTCAATGTCAGACCAGATAGCCGAGCTGGAGAGGATAATAGAAGGCATGAAGGAGAACATATTCGACGCTGATCACTTCGAGATTGTTATGGAAGAGGTATACGCATTAGTCAAGACGGTGAATGACAGGAAGAAGAGGATGAAGAAGAGCGGCGCCAAGGTTAGCGCACTCGAGCAGTCGCTGTGGCTTCTCAGGGATAGGCGCCTAGAAGAGGCGATAGGAGCGATAAGCAATTTGAATGGTTAACATGTTCGGTGGCAAGGACAAGCGAAGAGTTGTGCACGTAAACGGCAAAGAGGTCGTGCTTGAGCCCAAGCCAAGATTCAAATTCAACCTGCAAAAGCCAGAGGAGAAGAAGGGCAATGAAGGGCAGGAGAGGAAGGAAAGCAGCTGGATATCTGACCTGCCGATATTCAAGAAGGAGGAGAATCAGGTAGTCGAGATCCCAGGGTATTGGAAAAAGCACATACAGAAAGTAATAGAGAAGCACAAGGGCCTTGAGACCGCACTTCGCCAGAAGGGAGTAAAGGACTCGGTCTACGACTACGTGAAAAGGGCTGCAATAATGTCCATAATGATGGGCGCAGTTCTTGGCGTGGTCATTGCATTGGTTATGGTAAAGCTAGGCCTGTCGATTGGGCTTGCCGGGGTAATGGGCTTCGGCATAGGTTTCATAGTATACCAGATGAGCTTCAATTCAAGCGTCAGCGTGGCAGGAGGCAAGGGCAAGAAGGCAAAGAGCAAGACCATAGACAGGGACATACTCTTCGCGACCAGGGACCTCATAATATCGCTCAGGTCTGGAATGCCGCTCTACAACGCCGTGACTTCTGTCAGCACAGGTTACGGCGAGGCGAGCAAGGAATTCGCAAAGATAACAGAATTGGTGCAGCTCCAGACGCCGCTCGAGGACGCGATAGACAAGGTAGTTGAGGACACCAGAAGCAAGTCCTTCAGGAGGATAATGATGCAGGCTTCGGTGAGCATACGCGCAGGTGCTGACGTAGTTGATGCACTTCAGAGCATAATAAACGAGCTGGAATCGGAAAGAGAGATAGAGCTCAAGGCGTATGGGCAGAGGCTTAACGCCCTTGCGATGTTCTATATGCTCTTTGGAGTCATAATGCCCAGCATGGGCATAGCAGTAATAACGATACTTACGACGTTCATAGCCCTGATTACCGTGACTCCGCAGCTGCTTTACGCTGGACTTGCCGGGATACTGATGATGCAGGTGATATTCCTGCAGATGATAAGGTCGTCAAGGCCTGTTTTCGCGATGTGATGCAATGGCGATAAATTTCGAGAGGCTTGTATCAAGGAATGTGGCGATATGGCTATCCAAGAAGATGGATCTAGCCGGAAGCAAGCGCTCAGTGAACAACATACTGCAGATGCTCATACTGGGAGGCGTGGTCGTGATGATAGTGGTCGCCGCCATCATGTTTCTCGTAGAAAAGTACAATATAATAATATCTGTCGCTGCAGGCATCGCCGGATGGGGCGCGGTCATAGCGACTTTCTACATGGTCATAGAGTACAGGATAGACGGAAGGAAGACAAAGATAGAGGCATTCTTGCCAGATTACTTCCAGATTGCTTCAGCAAACCTCAGGAGCGGCATAGCGCTCGACAGGTCATTGCTTCTTGCAGCAAGGCCTGATTTCGGCATATTCAGCGACGACGTAAAGGATATGGCGAGAAGCGTGTTCGCGGGGGAGACGCTCGAGAACGGGCTTACTGCTCTTGGCAGGAAGTACAGGTCATACCAGCTGGCGCACTCTATAAGGATGATGATAGAGGCACTCAGGTATGGAGGCGCAATGGCTGACCTGCTGGAGCAGATATCGAAAGACCTGAGGGCGCAGAACCTTGCGCAGAAGGAGATAGCAGGGCAGATGCTGATGTATAGCATATTCATAGCATTTGCAGGGCTCATCGCTGCGCCTGTGCTTTACGGGCTTACCAGCCAGATGATACTCATAACTGATACTGTGTGGAAAGGGATTCTTGCGGCAAACCCGAACGGCCTGCCAACCGCAGGCATATCGTTCCTGAAGCCGTCGCCGCCAAAGATAACTCCGGGGACGTATCATACCTTCTCGATTCTGGCCATAATAGTGATAACTGGGTTCGCCAGCATAATAATGTCTTCGATAGCCTCTGGCAGCGCGATAAAAGGGATAAGAACTCTGCCGGTATTCGTGGTGATGGGGCTTGGCATATTCTATGTGGTGAGCGCGGTTATAGGGGCGATGTTCGGAAGCCTTGGCTCCCTGTGATCAGCTTATGTATAGGGAAGGAGAGCCTATAGACGCAACGGGCATGACGCCGTTGGGCGGATAGGCGCGCGTTCGAAGCCAGTAGTAGTTCATTACCGAGCCCCCAGTGCAGTGGCCAGTTCCTATCGCCATGTAAAGGCTGTTTGAATACGTCTCTGCGTTGTTTGTGCTGGAAACAAAATCGTAATTCCAGCCTATAGCTTCGTCCCCTTCGCTTATCCAGTACATGCTTGCGACTCCGCTGCCTGAGCTTATGTCAAATGGATTGCCTATGTTGCCGTATCCTCCTGCTATCGTCCCGGACCCCCAGCCCCAGGTATTGGCGACTCCGCCATACCCCCCGGCAGAATCGCTGTTTCCAGTGTATATGCCAAGGTCCGTCGGGCCTGCCGTTCTGGTGCCGTTGCTGTAGGTCTCGACGATGGTGCCGGAAGCACTTATGGGCGTGCCATAGACGAATGACAGATAGCTCGGAGGGGAGCATGAGCCGCCGCTCAGGCTTAAGTAAAGCCCATTGTCGACTGATGCTGAACCTCCCCCGTCCGTATATTCCGTGAACCCGCTTGGCATCACGGTGCCGTTGAAGTTCCAGTAATTGTTGAACACGCTCGCTCCGTCGTCATATTCTGCGTACGTGGAGCACGAACGTGTTGGAGTATTGACGCAAGAAAGCTGCGGGGCTTCGCCTACATTGATGCGGTTGAACATATTCCTGCTTGGATTTGCGAACACCATGTACACCTCCGTGTAGCCGTTAGCTGGTATGCCGTTGAGCTTGAGCCAGTATACGCTGTTGTCGCTTGAATTTGATGCGCCGCTCTCGAGCCATGAAGGTATGACTGTGCCATTTGGGTAGATGAATTCTATGTTGTCGAGGTTTGAAGCTTCCATTCCGGAATACCTGCTTGAGTTTATCTGAAGGATCTGCTGGAATGGGGTTGCCGTTGCCACGCCCTGATAGTTGGTAAATGTTATTGGCATTATGTATTCGGCTTTTACGCCGCTCAAAGGCACTGTCGCTACCGCTTTTATCGGGTATGTGAATGTGCCGGATGACGAATTTATTATGGCGAGGGCGGTGTACTCTGAGGATATGGACCACGTGCCGTTTTCGTAGACGCGCATGGATGGGTTGAGTATCTTAAGGCTGAAGCCCAGCACAGATGCATGTTTTTCCATCGCTGGCACATAATTTACAATGGAGGAGTTGACCAGTGAGTTGTCTACTGCGCCGTTCTCAGTGCCGTTGTATATCATTGAGTAGAGGTATTTGACGGCCGCATTGTTTCCGTATGGGGAATTGGATATCGGTACGCCCTGCGAGTACAGCCTTTGCATGGCCGCATACATAGAGTACTGCATGTCGCTGGCTATGCCGGAGGTCAGGGATGTGCTGAATGCAGCAGTGTTTATCGCTATCGATGTCCTTGTTGCTATTTCATTATAGCTTATGTTTGTAAGCACGTAGGACACAAGCTCAGAGATCATGAGTATGAATATGATAAGCATCAGTAGAGTCAGCAGTATGCCCTTCTTCTGCTTAGCCTTTGTCCTTTTCATTTCCATTCTACCACTGTGGAATTATATATTTCACTCTGCTTGCCGGGGGAAGTTGCGCTTACCGGTATGGTTATGGCGCTGACTTCGCTGCTCTGTGAGTATGAATATGGATAGTATCCGGAAGCGCGGAATACCACGCCTGATTCGTTCCCCGAGTCAAAGTTTTTGGAGAGGTCGAAAGCATTTCCAGCGAGGGGCCACCAGCCTGACAATGGCGCACCCATTAGTGGCGGAGCACCCATGCCCTCTGAGTACAAGCTTGCAGCCTGCGCAGACGAAAGAACAGAACCGTAGAGCTGCACGTTGCTTATGTATCCTATGAAATTGTTGCAGCCTATGCAGAGGCTAGATGCGGATGCTGAACTCGGCGAGCAAGGCCATGCGCCCCCGGACTCTGCGCCGTTAATATAGCTCCAGCAGTATGTGCCGTTGTCCACCGCGACGAGGTTGTACCATGTTCCGATTGATGGATTTACGACGCCTATCGACCTGCCCGGGAAGCCGCTCCAGAGCAAGTTTGTGCTGTCAAGGAACGCTGAATACATGCCGCTTATGGATAGTATGTTCATGTAGTTGTATGTTGAGGGAGACTGCTGCTCGAACCACAATGAGACGCTGAACGTGGGCGATGATATGAGCCTTGATTCAGGTATGTTGACGTTGGACGATCCTGTGAAGTAAGCGCTGTAAATTGATGAAGCGTAGGTGCCGTTTATGAATAAGCCTGAGCCGCTCATATTCTGGCTGGAGGAGTATATAAGCGAGCCTTCCGGGCCATCGCCGTCCACATACGCGCTTGTCATGGTGTTGAGCAGACTCCATGATGGTGAGGCGTTAATAGTGCCGAATGGCAATATGCCTGTGTTGACATAGCCAACGTAGCCGCTCGAAGACCCTGACATGTTGTACGGGTTAGGGTTGCCGCTCAATGGCCACCAGCCCGCAAGCGAGGAGCCGTTGACTGGGTTGCCAAACAGTCCCTCTGAAACAAGCGTGCTTATCTGGTTGTAGCTGAGCGGCCTGTCGTAAACCTGCGCGTTGGATATGTAGCCATCGAAGTACAGCGACCCTATCGATGAGGATGGTATTGTGCCGTTGCCTATCTGAAGCGGATCTGAAGAAGTTGATAGTGATGTTTCAGCTGCGCCGCTTGCTGAATTGCATGATGTGTTGACGCATATCTCCGCAGTTCCGTTATCAGACAATTCCCCTGTAATGTGGGTCCATTTGTCTAGCGGGACTTTTATGTTCGAATACACAGGAGTTATTGCAAGTACGCCATCGACGACAGCGTAACCTATTGAATTTACGGATATCTCGTACTGGCTGCCCTTGCTTATAATCCCTGCGCCGTCGCGCGCGTTGGAGGAATAATTGCTCACGTACACCCATGCCGAGAGAGTGACGTTCGATGCAGGGTTGAGCAGGCTTGTAGAACCAAAGCTTATGCCGCTGTTTATGCCGTCAAACGCCGCAACTTCGGCACCAGAGCCGTTCTCCAGATACGGGCTGAGAAATGGGGGATTGAATGCCTTCTCGGATAGAAGGCTTCCGGCGCTGGTGCTTATCAGGCCCTGCGCAACCGACTGCGATTCTATTGAAGGTGCGGAGTAAGAGCTTGCAGGAGTGAAATGGGAGTATAGCAGAATCGCTATCGCCGCTGTCGCAATTATAAGCGAGAATATCGCGTCTACAGTGAATATGAAGCCCTTCATGTTTTTGTTCATCTCATACCACCGCAGACTGCGTATTAGTCCATAGCATTATCTTTATCCTGACTGGTTGGCCGTCTATGTAGCTGTAGCGGCTTATCACGTACGTGGTAAGCGCCGCATTTGTAGAAGGATTAAGTCCGATGGTTATGTTTATCTCGCTATTGTATATTATTATGTAATAATTGTAGCTTACCCCGAGCAGCTGCTTTGTCAGCCCGTAGTCGGATGCTGCCATTGCCATGAATGTATACAGCTTTTTGGAAGATATCTCAGTACCGTTCGATGCCTCTATCCCGACGCTTATCTTTTGCCATGTCGAAGGATCGCTGAGGTTTACCTGAGAATACCAATGGGCAGGATAGCCTTCAGAGAGTAGGGCTTGCGACAGGACCTGAGACTGGAGCTGCATTATCGTCCCGGAGCCGCTCGAGCTTATTGCAAGCTCCGAATTCACGTTATACCACGTGAACGCGAGTATGGTCATGGCGACAGTGAATATGACTATCGCGAATATGACGTCGAAGCTCCAGAACTGCATTTTCATATTTGACATTGCTACACCGATATGTTGACCCTCTTAAGCATTGGGATGCCCTCCTCATATAGCTGCCCGACCTGCAGCTTAGTCAGCGATGTGTTGTATACCTGCAGGTCGGTGATGGAGCCATTGAAGTACTGCGTGCCAGTGTTGCCGTCCAGAGTGTCGCCCACATAGCCGGTCTCGGAGAAATCGCCAGGATAGACGCCCGACGGCATGAAGGCGCTGGAATACAGCTGCCCATTCACATAAAGGGAGAGGTTTCCTTCTATCGAGTTGTACGTAGCTGTGAGCAGATACCACTGGCCCTGCTTCAGGCCTATTGAGGATGGGGATATCGCGCCATTGGGGCTCGGCGGGCAGCCGGCGGATGTTGGGGCAGAGGAGCCGTACCAGTAAACGAATGTGATGTTGCTAGGTGGTGCGAACATGAACCCAGTGGTGCAGCCTCCCCAGCCAACTGGGTATGGGTTCTGCGAAAAGTACTTTGAACCCCCGGAGTATTCAAGCCATGTGCTTACAGAGAAAGACCCCTTGCCGTCGAGTGCATTGAATGACGGTAGGCTTATTGAACCGTCCAGCCCGTTGAATGATGGCACCGAGATGGAAGGCAGTGTGTTGTTGGAATAACCGAAAGTCTTTAGTACAACATTTGACTGGTGTGCTGGGCTTGGCGAAGCGCTATAATCTGAGAACCCTCCAGAAAATGGCCACCAGCCTTCGAGATTAGCCCCTGCTATCGGCACGCTGGCCGGGCCCTGCAGGAAAAGCTGGCCTATCTCCGCCGCACCCAATGGCTGAGAGTACAGCTGCACATTGGATATCATTCCATTGAAGCTGTATACGCCCGTATAGCTGCCTCCAATGTTAATGTTGGTCAATGCCGCAAACCTCGTCCCATTTTCTGGCCCGCTTGCAACCATCAGCCCGTTTATGTATATCTGCAGCGTGTCGTTCGTGCCGTTCCACACGCCAGTCACCATGTATTCCCTGCCTTTTGATGGAAGATTGCCGGAATACGAATCCGAGAATGTGTTTGCTATGTTGCCCCAGGCTATTACTGCATTTGATGTCGCAGAATCGGACTCTATGCTCAACGTCTGTGTGGTATATGGGGTGCCGTTTATCTCGAATATGTTCTGGGGGAACTGCCCGGTGCCTGTGCTGTTTACCCACGCCGAAAGAGTGACTCCGCTTACAGTTTTTTCGATTATTGATGATTTGACAATGCTGTTTGCGCCATTGAAGTACGCGCCTGAAAGAGTTGTGACGTTGTTCTCCATCGGCAGCCATTTTCCGCCAGAGAAGCTGCCGTTGAGGTAGTGCGTGCTCAGGTCCAGCGCCCTGATACCGTATCCCCTGTCAAGAGGGTACCATGCGGAGAGGTTGGCTTCAGTGCTTGTGTTGCCGTTGAACACTACCATCGTAAGGTTTGATTTGGATGGGGAGTTTGAATTTATGAATACGGTGAGATTGCCATCGGCTGGCGTATATTCAGCCAGGCTGCGCCCCGCATCATTTATCATACCATTGCTGGACACAAAGCCGACCAGGGTGCCTGCAGACGCAGAGCCGTTGAAATTCAGGACTCTCGCCCTGAACTCTGATGTATACGGATAGGATATAGGGCCATATGCCGTGCCCTGGTCTGCGTAGCTGCTGTAGTCGTCCGTGTTATTGGCGAGCGGCCACCAGCCCGCAAGGTGGGTCACGTTGATTGGTGCCGCGCCCATCCCTTCGGAGTACATAGTATACAGCTGGCTGGGCGTAAGGGCGGTGGAGTACACCTGTATGTTGGCTAGCTTTCCTATGAATGGGTTTCCGTCACAGTCCATGAATTGCCCGCCTATCATTATCTGATTTGAATTGCTCCATGAATTGGTGTTTGTGGTAGATGCGTTCAGGCTTCCATACTGGAAGAAGTAATTGGGCGAGTTCACTGATACTGCAAAGAAGTTCCATTTGCCGAAGTTTGTAACACCGTTTATGTTTACGGAGGTGTCTGCGGAAGAGCACCTGTGCAGCACCATCCCCGCGCCACTCGCCAGAAGTCCCAAAGCCTGGTAGTTGTTGAATCCTACGAATGGCTCTGTCCACGACTGTCCCCCTGTCAATCCCGGTATGTTCATCCATCCAGCCACGGTGAATTCTGGGCTGGTGCCGGATATCGGAACGTTCGCAACTATGCAAGAGCTGCTGCTTGCACTATAAGGGCCGCAGCCTGGATCATATGCAGATGTGCTGCTAAAATTCCCTATGTATGACGAAAATAATTTTGTGAGCACGGCGCTTCCCGGCATGCCTATCACAGAGGGAGGAGGCTCGTCTATGTATATTATGCCGTGCGAATTTGATATCTGTATCACACCCTTGTATACTGGCACGGAATATACGTTTATGCCGTCAGCCGAGTCCACGAGGGTGCTGTTCACCACTATGTTCCTCGCAGAGCTGAATGCCTCGGCGGTTATGACCTGCTTCGCGAGGGACATCTTAGTTATGATTACGCCGGTATCCGACAGCTCAAGCGTATATGGAGTGGAAGAGATTGTGCCAGGAATTGATACATTGGTGGAATAGCCGTTGCCTGCAGTCACTGCCTGGTTTATGTACCCTGCTATGCTCTCGGTAAGGAGTTCTATCGCGCCGCTCTGCTGCTCTGTTATGAGGGACGCCTGCTCCGTTGCCACGAGCGCGAATATGAGTATGAAGATGAGAAGCACAAGAGAGTACACTATTACGAACTCCACCGCTATCTGTGCTTTATTGCCAGCAACTGTCCCTCCCGATCGCATACGCCTCTAACAGTTATTACCAATAAATAATAAATACTGTTTATACCTGGTTCGCATGCGGTTTGAACCCAAAGGATAGGTACGCGGTATGCCATACCCCCTTCGTAGACGGCCTAGTGCCGTCTGAACGGACCAGCATATCGCGTATTATCGGCTCCAGCGAGAATATCTTTTCAAAGCCAAGCTTTTCCATCACCGAGACGAACTTGTTCAGCTGCTCAGAATGCGGCAGATACCCTACCACCATGCCGCCAGGCTTAAGCAGACGCCTTGCGTTCCTGAGGCATTTGTCAGAGTTGGGCATGTCAAGCGTTACCAAGTCAAAGCTGGCGCTCTTCTCGCTCACACGTTTCGAAAAGTCGCCAACTTTCAGTTCAAGGTTGTCAAGCTGCAGCATTGCGGCGTTCTTCTTCGCTATGCTGAGGAAATCTTCACGGATGTCGTAGCTCACCACCTCGCCCGCAACACGCGCCAGAGCTACCGCCAGCCAGCCGCTGCCCGTTCCGGCATCTATGCACCTGCTGTGCTTGCCTACCCCCGAATAGCCGAGTATCAGGCCTATATCCTTAGGCAGTATCACCTGCGGGCCGCGCTTTAGATGCCTGTATGCGTCCGTGACAAGCCAGTCAGTCATCGTTGTTCACCTGCTTCGCGCTTTTTTTGCTAGACCTCGCGGGCGCCTTTTTGGATTTTTGCTTTGTGCTGCGCTTCGGCCGAGATTTTTTCTTTGCCGGGGCGGCTTTGTCTTGAGCTGGAACCGGCTTGGGCGCTTGCTCACGCGGCTTGCCCCAGTCCTTTTTCGTCACGCAGTTTGGGTCCAGGTCCATCTCGAACGGACGCCTTCCGACCCTGAACACCCTTATGAACGGGGTGTGGCAATGTTCGCATACCTTGCCGGTTGGCTCAATCTTCGCCTTCTGCGGCAGCGAATAGGTATTCGTGCAATTTGGATAGTTGGAGCAGGCGACGAATGCCTTGCCGGCCCTTGAAAAACGTATTATGAGGTCTCCGCCGTCCCGCGGGCACTTGCCCAGCACCTTGACGTTCTCGCGCATTGCGCCCCTCAGGTCCTCTGATATCTTCGATATGTTGCTGTCGAACACCTTCAACGCGTCTATGAGCATGCGCTTGCCCTCCTCAATCACTTCGGACTCTGTCTTCCTGCCCGCACTTATCTGCTCCATGTCGCGCTCGAGCGCCCTAGTTGTGTTCTCGTCGACTATCATGCTGCAGTTGCTTGAAAGCGTCTCGTACACCTTCATGCCGAATGGCGTCACCTTTATGCTTGAACCGTCAACGTAGCCTCTTTTGAAAAGGGTGTCTATTATCGATGCGCGTGTCGCCTTGGTCCCAAGGTCACGCTTCTCAAGCTCTGATATGAGCCCTGCTTTCGTATACCGCTTCGGAGGCTGGGTTTGCAGCTCTTTTTTCTCTATTGCAGAAGCGGATATTTTTCCGCCCTGCCTGAATTGCGGGAGTTCCTTCTCCTCGTCCTGTATGAATGTATAGATTTCACGCCAGCCCTTCTTTACAGTCTTGTGGCCGTTCGCACCAAACAGCTCGCCGCCGAATGAGACTGTGACCTTCTCGAGGGACATCTGCGCGTCCTCGCCGAAACACGCCAGGAACCTTCTAGTTATAAGGTCGTACAGGCGCTGCTCCTCCTTGCTGAGAGCCTTTGGCTCCTCGCCGGTGGGAAATATTGCGGGGTGCGCCTCGTCGGATTTCTTGCCTTCTAATGGCCTGAACCTATTCTGCTTCACGAGGCTCTGCGCATATGCAGCATATTCTGGATTCTTGGACAGCGCGCTTATTATCTTTCCCAGGCCAAGCGTCGCGGGCAATTTCTGCGAAGATGTCCTCGGATATGAGATGTAGGAGCGCTCGTAAAGCGACTGTGCTATCGCGAGAGTCCTTGAGGGATCGTAGTGAAGCACGTGGCTCGCCTCGAGCTGGAGCGATGTAAGATCGAAAGGTGGATAAGGCTTGATATTGCGTTCTGATTTTTCTATCTTCTCTACCGTGCCTGAATCTTTCGAGGAGTTGGCTTTTGACAGCGTGGATGAAGCAACTTTCTCGTCGTACATGTCGCCGCGCAGGCTGGCAAACTCTATGCCCTCTGCGGCAGCGGTGACGCGCCAGAACGGGCGGGAGACAAACCTTGATATTTCGAGCTCGTGCTTCGCCAGCATGGCGAGCGCTGGTCCCTGCACCCTGCCTATGCTAAGGGACTTGCTGAAGCTCCTTCCGACGGCGGCCCTGGTCAGCGCCCTGCTGAAGTTTATTCCCCAGAGCCAGTCGAGCATGTGGCGCGCCTCGCCAGCATAGAAGTTGCCCATGTCAGGCGGCATCAGATTAGCATAAGCATCGGTGAGGTCTGGTGTCGTGGTGGTGGAAAACTTCATCCTCTTCGACACTTTCTGGAATCTCTCCCCTGCTATGTACTTTATTATGTTCGTGCCTATCACGGTGCCCTCGACGTCGAAGTCGCATGCGTTTATGAATGAGTCGCACTTCTTGCCTATGCTCGAAAGAAGGTCCAGGTATGCCTTTGTGTGCGAAGACTTGGTCCCAACCTCGTATGAAGGCGCCCACGCTATGTCGAGCGCCGGATAGTCGCGCTCCCTACTGGTCTGCTTCAGGGTGAAGAGGTGACCGGCAGCAGCGGCGACGTACACTTCGTCGCCGTCCCTCTTGAACATGTAGTAGCTGACCTTTCCTGATGAGCTTTTCCTTTCAGCCGTGCCGCCGCTAAGCGCTTGTGATATCCTCAACGCAACGCTCGGCTTCTCCGAGACTATGAGAACTGACATGTATTACCTTCTCTTTTTAGTGCTTTTGCGCGGGCGCCTTTTTGCCCTGTGCTTTGTCGCACGCTTTGCCGCAACATTTACGTAAGGGCCAGGTACGGATGCCTGGTTTCTGGCAGCCGTGCCCTCCTCGCCGCTTTTTGACAGGATCCACGCGTTGAACAGCCCGGCCGCAAGAGCGAATGCGGCGACAACATAGAACATAATGCTGCCACCATGATATATAAATATGATTATTGCAGTTATAGAGAACACAACGGTGAACAATGACGAAAGAAGTTCAGTTTGGACTTTTGCCATGGGATGCACCGAGGGTGGTAGCATGATAATATACTTAGTTATATTTATAACACTTGTCGCAGCGTTTATCGCCGCGCTCGCGCAGCTTGTCTTCAAAAAGGAGATGCTTGAGCCGATCCGCGGCATGCGCGGATTCATAAAACTGCTTAAGAGGCCAAAGGTCATAATGGGTTTCGGAGGCTACCTGCTTAGCCTTGTAGTCTACCTGTATGCGCTGGGCAAGGCGCCGCTATCGCTTGTCTATCCCCTATTTGCAAGCACCTTCATATTCATATTCATAATATCGGCGCTGTTCCTCAGAGAGAAGCCTGACCTAAAGAGGGCAGCAGGCATAGCGCTGGTGTTCCTTGGCATAGTCATAATAGCTGTATCGGCATAGTGGTCGGATGAAATCAAGCAAATTGAAGTACATAATTTTCCTGCTCTGCTCCACATTCCTAGGAGCCCTTGGGCAGTTTTTCTTCAAAGGCGCCTTTGACAGCACGGGTCTGTTCGCCGAGCTTCTGGCGATAGGCTTGGTGTCTTACATCTTCTCGACGGTATTCTATTTCTATGTGCTTAGCAGGACTCATCTGAGCTGGGCCTACAGCATTGGCGGCCTGTCTTACATATTTGCAGTGCTTCTCGCGAGATTTGCACTGTCCGAAAGCGTTCCGCCGCTCAGGTGGGTGGGCGTTCTTGTGATAACAGTGGGAGTTGTGCTTATAGGGCTTAGCTGAACTTCACAACCCCTTCCGCAAACTTGTCAGATCCTCCGCCACTGAAAGAGCCGCCCTTCATGTTCTTCGAGACGTATTCGCGCAGCACATCTATTGCGGAGATGCCGGACTTCTGACCCGATATCGCTATTATCTCCCCAGAATCGTTGTGCAGTATGACAGTTATCCTTGGATTCTTCGCAGTTGCAATAGTTGCCGCTTTTCTCATTAGCTTCCTGCCGTACGGAGTCTTGTCCGACACCAGCCCGGAAGTGGATTTGCCAGAAAGCTCGGCACCCATCAGCTTGGACAGGTCCTCCTCCATCGATTCATATTGCTTTTTGTAGCTCTCAAGCTCGCTTATGCGAGACATGACGCCCTGTGATATGCTGGAACCGCTGTACTTGAGCGCAGTGCCTATGCTCGAGATCTCCTTGGATACTGCAGAGATATAGTCTGCAGCCGCTGGGCCGGCAACAAACTCGATCCGGTTTATGCCGTCGTGTATCCTGTACGATGCAGTTATCTTTATCAGCCCTATGTATGTTTCCCTGCCCATCAGATGGAGTCCTCCGCAGGCCTCTGCATCTATCAGTTTGCCATCAAGGTCGCTTATCCTTACTATGCGCATCGTGCTCGAAGGGACCCCATGGCCCTGGTATATCGAGAAGCCGTATTCCTGCTCTGCAGTGCCGCGATCCATCTCTTTTACGGATACTTTTATTCCGTGCACTATGAAGTCGTTGGCAATGCGCTCCAGCTTTTCTACCTGCTGTTCAGTGAGCTTTTCGTAATGGGCTATGTCTATATGGGCTTTCATCTCGCCCTTCCTCGCACCTTCCTGCCACGCATGTGGACCGAGGAGCTTTCTCGCTGCTGCGCTGATTATATGCGTAGCGGTATGGTGAGCCATAAGCCTTATGCGCCTTTCTTTGTCAACGGAGCACCTTACCTTGGAGCCCTTCTCGAACTTGTGCGGCGCAGAAAGCACGTGGACTATTACTCCGCCGTACGACTGCACATCTGCAACAGAATGCCCATCAATCTCGCCATGGTCTGCTTCCTGGCCGCCTCCTTCAGGATAGAATGGCGTTGCATCGAGGACAACGTACTTGCCTTCTGATAGTAGAACTTTTGAATCGGAATCCGTAGCGTAGTCGTAGTATAGCTTCTTGGTCTGCGGCAGCCCCAAGACTTCTACAGGAGATTTCTTCTTCTGCTTCCTGCGCTGCGCGAAATCGCCCTTTACCACTGAGGAGTAGACGTTCTCAGGCACCTCTATATGCATGCCCTGCGACTCGGCAACTGACTTTATGAATTCTGGGGTTATGCCGTTGCTCTCGTAGAGAACGCCAAGGCGTTCGGATGTCACCTCCTTTCCTGACGCTAGCATCTGGGACACGATCTTTGATGCCTCAGCCTTGCTGCGCGAATATCTTTCCGTCTCGACCTTTAGCACCTCGGATATCTCGCCAAAAGAGTCTTTCAGGTCTGGGTACACGTGCGCCATGTTCCTGCTAGATATCTCCATGAGCTTTATGAAATCAACGTTGAGATTATTGGACGATATCATGTCGAGCGCTCTCCTGAGTATCACCCTTATGTTGTATCCTCCCCCTACATTGCTAGGGAGGGAGCCGTCACTTATGGCGAACATTATGCTTCTTGCGTGATCTGCAACTGCGTATGCAGCCTGCATTGGCTTTATCACGCTCGAGTAGTCCTTCATCCCTATGCCGGACCTTCCCGACACCTTGAGCTCGTAGTCGTGCGGCGATTTCTCTTCTGATATGTCTATCTCGCCAGCTATCGATGCTATTTTAGAGTACATCGCATGATCCGGTTTTATCCCTGAGTTCCTGTACATGTATTCCAGCTCCTTCGAGAACACCACGTCATACAGTGTTTGGGACCCGGAATGGAACCACATAAGCCTCTCAAATCCCCACCCAACATCCACAACCTTGCCTTCGAGCTCGCTGACCTTTCCATCAGAGTATTGGTACTGGGTGAAGACGTTGTTAACCAGCTCGAGACCGCCTGAGAAACCCTCTATGCACGGCCCGAACTCGGAGAAATCGCCCATTGCCCACACGTCCTCCACGTACGTTATCTTTTCCTTCGGTATGCGAAGCTCCTTGTTTAAGAACCCGAAGTTGAGCTCTATCGTCCTGTCCCTCCAGTATCCGTGCTTTGGATAGTCGAATGCATGCTGGCCTGCCATCATGAACGATGTCAGGTGCCTTCCGGTTATCCCGACGTTGGGGACGTCATTGAAGCGCATGCACATCTGTGGCACAAGCAGCGGATTCTTAGGGTACTCGAAGCTTATCCTTCCATTCTCCAGCCTCTGGAAGTCTTGTATGCTTGCTATCGTGAAGTACAGGTCTGGCCTCCAGCGGCTTACAACAGGATACTTGCTGACTATTGAATGACCGTGCTTGCTGAAATACCCGGAGAAATACTTCCAGAACTCGTCGTACGATAGTTCCTTAGACTTCTCTTTTATGAAGGAGTAGGGTTCGTGCTCTGAATCGCCGCACAGGTCGCGCTCAGGATCTGCGCTCCAGAAGTTCTTGCCGCATATGCGGCAGCTGCGCCTCTCGAAACCTTCCTCTTCGAAAAGTTTTGTATTGTAGTATTTCTCAGGTTCCTTGGAGAACTCCTTTCTCAGCGATTCCTTGTCCATTCTCATTGTCCCACCGTATCATTCCACCACACCTTGCATTCCTTGCCGAAGAATTCACACATGTTGCACTTTGACCTCTCTTCGTAGGGCACAGGGCGCGCCGAACGCTCGCCCTTCCAATAGCCCATCGCAAAAGAGAGTATGCTCTCCATCTCATGCTGTGAATATTTGAAGCTGTACAGCTGGATAGTGCTTCCGGTAAACTGGTCTATGTAGCGTATGTAGAGCTTGTCGTCGAAATCCGGAAGCGATTTGAGCGCGTTAAAGTAGCGCTGCTCAACTTCGCTTATCGTCCCAATTGATCCGCTTATGTGAAGCGCAGACATCTGGCGTTCAAACTCTGGAGTCAGCTTTAGCCGCGGCGTTCCTGTCGCCTTCCTGAACTCGGATATGGTGTAAGCTCCGGATTTTATGTCCTCTATGAGCTTCCTGTAGAGGATTACCTGCACCCTTGCAATCATCATTGCTCCCTTTCCGGGAAGCTTGGAGCGCGTAGTCTTGTCCTCGTAGACACGCAGCTTTCCTTCTCTCGTTGAGAGCTGGTCTATCTTCCCTACGGTCTTGAATCCGCTTATCGAGCCGAATATGCTGACCTCGCGCGTCTTTGACTTTTCGGCAAGTGAGTCTAGCGCCATGTAGCTTTCGTACAGCGTCTTGTACATAAAGTCGCCGTAGCTTCTCGGCTGCAGGTCAAGCTGCACGTTTGTCTCCTCCGCCATGTCTTCGTGCATCTTGCTGCCTTTCGTCAACTCCTTGGTAATCTTCCTTCCATACAGGTAGCGCAGCTCCATCTGCTTCTCACACCAGTACTGGGATGCGATGTCCGTCACCCTTATACTAGATTTATTAAGCCGGTCCAGAGCGCCCATAAAATCAGCCTGCCTACCAATCGTCACAGCAAAAGCTCAGCGATTACCTCATTCATCACGGTATAATGATTTGATTAGAGATTTAAATAGATATTGCTAGCCGCGCTTCCCAAGCCCGCGCCTTAGGAATTCCTCCATGCTGTGATAGAGATAATTGGGGTGTTCCTTCCTGAGGGTATCGTACCTGTCAAATCCGCCGGCTATTGCACACGAAGCGATTTTGGCAGACCTGGCGGTCATTATGTCTGTAACCATGTCTCCTATGTAAATGCACCTGCTTTTTCGTACTCCGGATATTCGTATTGCTGTGTTCAGCCCGGATGGATTGGGCTTTGGAGCCCTGAGATCCCTTGCGCTTACTATTACGTCTATGTATTTTGATATCCCGAGCAGCTTGACTTCCTTGAGCAGCCGCCGCCTGTTGGCGTTCGAGAACACGACAACTTTCTTGCGCTTTGAGGAGATGTATTTCAGGGTTTCTGAGACATCGTTGCGGAGCTTTGGCCTGCTGACCCATAGCACTGCGTCGAGGACATAGGACATCACGCTGTTGTCCACTTCCTCAATTTCTATCAGACGTTTCAGGTTGAGGTCTGAGTAATTGCGCCTGTGCCGCCCTCCCCCTTTTAGAGCGTACTTCGTATCGCGGCCTATGCTTTTGAGCGCCTCGTTTATCATCAGTATGGTGCGCAGGCTCTGTATGGTTCCGTCCCAATCGAAGATGAACGCGTCGAACCTTTCCATCAGCCCGTCCATCAAGATTGACCCCATTTGAGCTCTATCCCAGGCTTCTCCGGCTGTGCACGTTGTGCGCGGGCGGAACTTGATGACGATTCGGAGTAAACCTTTACGGCGCACCCTAGCTTTGACGACATATACTTTGAGGCGTCCTCCATTGCAGAACGCAACTCCTCAGAAGTGAAGGAAACCTTCATCGTCACGCTGTTAGGGTTCTTGTACTGCAGTATGTATTTTGACACATCCTCTTTTGTTGCGCCAAAGCTCTCCGATTTGGCTATTACCTCGGAATGCTTTTTAGAATCAACCAGGTAGTTATATGCCTTGAATTTCCACTCATCTGCTATGATGATTGCAACCTCTGACGGCATGGAGCCTCCGTTCTTCGGCGACATGACGGTGATTATGCCCTTTATGTCTGACAGCGTTGCGTCTATAACATCCTCGCAGCTCTCTATCGGCCCGTTTATCATACCGATGTCGGGTTGGGGCCATGCCTGTTCGATGGCAAAGCCATCGTTGCCTAGCATCTCCCAGAATTCCTCTGCGATATGCGGCATGAATGGGGAGAGCATTATAGTGACCTTCGAAAGGAATTCGGACAGGACTATCTGGTTTGGCGAGCCGCGTTCCAGGTACCGCTTTATCTCGTTTATCGAATCGTAGTATATGGATCCGAAGGCGGACTTCACGTAAAGCAACCCCATGTCCTTCGTCACGGAGGATATCTTTGCATTGAGCTTCGAATACAGCCAGTAGTCTATAGGGCGCAGTCCGCCGCTATCCATTTCTTCCATCGACTTTATCGTGTTGTACAGGAAGTCATTGCGCTGCATGAGCCCTGATACCGCAGCGACAGAGAAATCGGTATCTGTATCCAGTTCTGTGCCTGCGATCTCTATGGCCCTCAGATTGTCTGCGCCGTATTTCTTTATAGCATCTGCTATGGGGACTATGTTGCCAAGGCTCTTGCTCATCTTCTTCCCCTCATAGAGCTGCATGCCGTTTGTGACTATTCTCTTGGGAAACAGCTCCTTCGGCATTATCGCAGCGTGCGCAAAGAGGTACATCGTAAGGTGGCTGTATATCAGCTCTGAAGCAGAATGCCTAGAGGTGTTTGAATACCAGTAAGCAAATGATTCGCGGCAGCGCTTCACGACAAGAGGGTCTATCCCTGAAGCCGCGCTAGCAGAATCGACAGTGCCTATCCCAAGGAAGACATAATCGAAGAATTCCGGCTTCGCCTTGTCTGCGCTTATGTTGTTTGATGCGATTATGTGGCTTATCGTATAGAACGCCATGTACAATGTGGAGTCTGAAAGGGATTCTATTATGTGTTTCGGGTTGAGGGGGAATCTGGTTCCGAGGCCCTGGGCCCTTTCGAGCGCCCTGAGATCAAGCCAGTCTATTGTATAATCGTAAGCCGCACGCATCTTCTTGGGGTACACTTCGGTAGATGCGAACAGGGCTTTCACCTTTTCCTTCCATGCCTTGTCGCCGTAGTTTATGAACCACTGGTCATTTACTATTTTGATTATGGCGCGTGTGCCGCACCTGCAGAAAACGGGGGAATTGGATATTATGTATGATTCAAGCGCATTGCCATCCGCAAGAAGGTCTCTCTTGATGTATTCGCGCGCCTCGGACTCTGTCGAGCCGGCATACTTTCCTACGCTCATCTTCCCGTTATGTGATTCTGCGCTGTAAAGCTTCTTCGTTGCTTCTTCTATGAGGTCGTCGGACGCTGATTCGCCTGCGCCAAACATCGACAGGTACACCATCGAGGGAATGCTTTGTTCGGCATCGCCTTCAAGAGAGATCACCTTCTTGTATGAAGAGGGGACCTTGTAGCCTTCCCTCTCCAGTCTTTTGAGAGCGACGTAGTCGAATGGGGCGTGGGCTGGAACAGACATTACGATGCCCGTGCCGAAAGACTCGTCAACGAAGAATCCTGGCAGTATTGGAATCTCTTCGCCAGTAAGCGGGTTCAATGCAGACTTTGCAAGTAGCTCGTCAGAGGAGACATCACCCTTTTCCTCCATCTTTAGCTGATAGGCGAGTTCCTTTGCTGCACTTTTTGAAATGTAGTAATCCTTGCCGGATATTGAAACTAGTGAGTATGCTGCGCCCTTCGCTATGAACAGGTTTGATACTCCGTATATTGTTTCAGGCCTGTATGTGGTGCAGAGGAAGCTTGCGCTCTCATCCTTCACCTTAAACGCGACCATCGCTACCTTTTCGATCTCAGGATGCACGTCGCCCTTGGTGTCATGCTGGCCTACTGGATTGCCCTCGTTTGTGCACCATGCAACGTAGTGCTCGCCCTGCTCGAGAAGGTTCATTGCCACAAGCTTGGAGAACTGCCATTCCACCATCTTGCTGAAGAATGGATTTATCGAGTTGAAGCTGCGCCTCCAGTCTATGCCCAGGCCTGCGGCCCTGAGGCCGCGAACTGTATCCTTTGCAAAGTAGTCTGCCATGTACAGCGGATCAGAAAGCTTGGGGAGCTCTGAATCGGGTATGTTGTAAACTTTTATTTCATCGAGCACGTCCTTGTTGCGCTCGGCTATCCTCTTCGCTATCGCTATTATGGGAGTGCCAGTGTAGTGGAAGCCCATCGGGAAAAGCGTGTTGTAGCCCGCCAGACGCATGTACCTGGCGTACATGTCGGTTATAGCATATGTCTTGAGGTGGCCTATATGCAGCGGCATGTTGACGTATGGCCAGGCTGCAGTCACCAATAAGGGCTTCTTTTCGTTCGGCTCTGGTTCGTACGCATTAGATTCCTCCCAGCGCTTCTGCCATTTCTTTTCTATCGCTCCGTAGTCAATCATCGAACCTCACACAAGGATTATTGGTAAGTATTTGCGGGCTATTTATAAAGGCTTTGTGCTTTTTCTTTCAACACCACATTTATTAATGTTAAAACCGAATTCGGCTCATGGATTTGCTTTATTTCAGGATTGCCAGCGTAGTAGTTATCGCTTTCATTTACATGCTTTTCGACGTTTTCAACAAGAGGAACGTGCCGAGTTTCTTTGCATACGCCACTGTGGCGTATGGGGCGGTGCTTACCGTTCTGTATTTCAACATCGGAACCATACTGCTCAGCTCGTTGATAGCGATAGCTGTAATGGGCTTCGGCTATTTCGTGTACAAGATAGGCCAGCTTGGCTTGGGAGATGCGTTCGAGCTGGTGGCGCTGTCGCTTGTGCTGCCGCTGCAGCCCAAGGGATTGATTGGCAACCTGCCTACGCTCGGGCTTCCTTTTGTATTCTCGCTTATGGTGTGCACAGGAATCGCCGCGATAATACTGGTGCCTCTGTATTACATACCCAAATCCAGAAAGATGAAGATTAAGGCAAGAATGAGCAGCAGTGACATCGTAAAAACAATCACAATAGGCTCGGCGTACTTGATATTCATATTTTTCCTTGCGCTCGTAATAAGGACAAGCATATATGGAATAGCGCTGCTCATAGCGGTGATAGCTGGCTCAATATCAATAATGCTCTTCGAAAAGAGGATAACCTACATGATGGTAGACATGGTAGACTTCAGAGGATTTGAGGAGGGGGACATAATAGCGTTCAACCTGATGGACAAAAATGAGATAGAGCAGGCGCGAAGGAAGGTCCACAGCTTCGAGAGGCTCGTTACACGGGAGCTCATAACAGAGATGAAAAAGAAGGACATACGAAAAAAATATCCAGTTTACAAGAGGGCAGTGCCGCTTGCCGTCCCAATCTTTGCAGGGGTTGTGCTGGCGCTCCTCTTTGGAAATCTTATATTTCTCATAGCCCCTGCGGGATCGCTTCTGCCCCACGCTGCTGCTTATCTGCTGCAAGCAAAATAGGAATGAATTAAAAGACCTTCTATGCATTTAATAATATGGTGTATGGATGAGGCACGTAAGCAACAATGCGGGGCTTTTTTGGCAGTTCATGTACAAGAGGGCACTTGGATTGACTATGGTGACCTTTGCCATAATACTTGCAGTAGGCGTCATTTTCACCATGCTGATAAACAGCGTCGCTTCGTATAACTACGCAGCAGACATAGCTTTTTGGGGGCTGCTTATAGCGATAACAATAATAGCGCTCATAATAAACTTTGCCAACGCGCACAAGGCCACAGTAAAATATATGAGCTTGGCCGAGCACGCTAAGCATTCTATCAACATGGGGATATGGACTGCATCGATAACAGTCGGCATAGTTGTGTTCAGCCTGCCCATGATATTTTTCAGCGCTTTTTACGTGCCGATAATATTCTTGCTCACGTTTGGAGGGATAATGTGGGTTATATATATATCGACGATAGCAATCTTCAGAAATTATTACCATGAGATTGCGATAGGAGCTTCGGCCCTGTGGATTGCTTTTGTGGTAGGGGGCCTTGAATTCTCTTTCGCCTACACCAACGTTTACCTTGCAAACTTCATACTGCTGAGCACTATGGCGGTAATAATACTGGTCTTTGGTATAGTCGGAGGGGCAATGATGTTCAACTCGCACAAAAGCATACGCGACGGCTATGAGAAGTTCGTGCTTGCACCGAAGTCCAAGCACGTAACACGGCATGCGCGCCGCGGCGCTTCGCGCAAAAGTCGGAGAAGCGCAAGGCGCAGGAGGTAATCAATTCTTTGTGACGGCGTTAAGGAGTTCATCCTCGTCTATCATTTTCTTCAGGCTCTCCTTCGTCAGTACTGGGATCCCCTTCAGCCTTCCGGTTGGGCTGCCCTTGGATACTATGAAAAATGGATGGTCATCATCAAACGCTTCGGTGACCTTCGAGTAAAATGAGGCTACCTTGTACAATGTGTGCATGCTGGCGCTCTTTTCCTTGGCTTCGTACCTGAAGCGTTTCTTCGCTATCGCATCAAAAGGCGCGTTACGTATGCTTAAGAAGCGTATGCTGCCAGTTGCGGCATACCTGAAGTTCGCTTGCTGGGCTGCAGAATTCTCAGAGAGCTTGCCTCCGAAGAACTCCTCGAGCTTCTTCAGGTTTGCTGAATGCGCCTTTCCGGAACCAGACTCGTAGCGCTCTATGCTCTCCTTCGATATGCCGACCGTCGAAGCCAGTTCGCGGATGCTTAGCCCGACTAGGCGGCGCAGGTGCTTGAGCTCTGGGCCAGATACCTGTATGGATACGCCTGAAAACTTTTTCGATATGTTTATGATGGATCCATCCAATGCAGCCTCAAGATCTGGTGCACCTATGCATGTGACGCCATAGCGCATGAAGCCTATCCCTTTGGGAAATGGCAGCCCCTTCCTCCTGCTTCCGACCACATAAGCGTAGGCATTGAAGAAGCCTGCCAGCTTTAGCAGATCTTCGACGTCGGACTTGCTGATCGAGTCTATGTCAGCAACAGCTTTTATCAGCAATTTTGAGCCGCGCTTCTCAGCTATGATGTCAAAGCATGAATGCATGTTGCCGACAGATATGTGGGAAAAGCCGCGCGCTTCCAGCGCCCTTGCTATGGAAGATATGAGCCTGTCGCGCAATACGGATGGCATAGCCTTATTTCTCATGCCAGATATATTAATCATATAGCTTTCACAGCAGCGGGCAACTGCTTTTATACTTTATTGAATGATATTAGAACATGGAAAATAGCCGGGAAAGCTATGACAGCAACGACCTGTTCAAGCCGAAGATAGCAGTATGCGGAGTCGGAGGCGGGGGAAGCAATACGGTAAACAGGCTTAGCGGGATGGGAATAAAGGGAGTAACGCTCATCGCTGTCAACACCGATGCAAAACACCTGAACGGGCTCAACAATGATATTAAGAAGATGCTCATAGGCGGGCCGCTCACCAAGGGGCTTGGAGCCGGAGGATTCCCAGCAGTAGGGAAGAAAGCCGCCGATTATTCGAGAAGCGATATAGCAGCTGCGCTTGCGGGATACAATCTTGTGTTCGTATGTGCTGGGATGGGAGGAGGCACAGGAACTGGCGCGGCACCAGTGGTGGCCAATGTGGCGAAGGAGAACGGTGCAATAGTTATAAGCATAGTTACGTTCCCGTTCGCTCTTGAGAAGGTCAGGCTGAACGTGGCGAAGGAAGGTGTCGAAGACCTTAGGAAGAATTCTGACACGCTCATAGTGATAGACAACCAAAAGCTGGTCCAGCTCTACAAGAACCTGCCACTCGACAGCGCGTTCAACATAGCTGACGAAGTAGCGTCTAAGGCAGTGAGGGGGATAAGCGAGACGATAACGCAGCCGAGCATGCTCAACCTTGATTTTGCAGATGTTAAGAACGTGATGAATTCCGGAGGCCTTGCTTTCATAAGCATAGGAGAGGGCAACGGAAACAACAGGATAGAGGATGCAGTATCGCAGATACAGAAGAACAAGCTTCTCGACGTGGACTTCGAGGGCGCTAAATCCGCTTTGGTGCACGTCACGTGCGGCAGGAGCTTCACGCTCGGCGAGCTAAACGAGATAAGCAAGAGGCTCACAGATTCGGTTGCTAAGGACGCAAACGTCGTGATAGGCGCAAGGAACGACGACAGCTTCGGAGAAAGGATAGAAGTGATAGCGATTTTTACAGGAGTGAAGAGCCCCGAGATATTTGGGAGGGATGCAGCAGGCCAGCAGAGAGGTTCTTCAGGGCATGCAAGCGGCGGCATAGACATACCAGACTTGTTCTAGCTTTTACTGTATCTCGCTGGCTTTGGTATGCTCTCCAAGCGCCTTGTTCCTGTCGAGCAGGTATATCCTAGCGTCGTGTATCTGCTTCAGGCTGTCATCGTGTGTTATTATGAAAACCTGCTCCACCACAGAGGGCAGCACGTCTCCGAGCACATCAACGAATTTTGATATCCCTGCCGAATCTATATTGTGCGTGGGCTCATCAAGTATAAGCCACTTTAGATTGGGCACTATCACCATGGAGAGCGCTATGCGCATCGCAAGGCATGCTATGCTCTTCTCGCCGCCGCTTGCTACGGAGTCTACGCCAAGCCATTCGCCATCGCCGAGTGACGACTTTACCTGAAGTGAATAATCGTCCGCCTGCGCCTCGAGCCTGATGCTCTGGTAGTCGCCATACGGATATAATGTGGGCCACATACCCTGCATTATGCCGTTTATTGAGGTCACTATCCTGTCCCTCAATGTCTCTGACACCAATTCCAGAACTTTCTTGAATATCGTGAGCTCACGAGATGCTGCGCGCTGGGACTTTATCCTCCTCTCCATCTTTTCCAGCTCTGATATCTGCGCAGAAGCCTCCTTTATCGAACGCGACAGCTCTGATATCATCTTTTCATTCATAGAAATCTTGGACCTTTTTCCGCTCAGTTCCGAGGAGTATGCCGAGAATTTCTCCTGCAGGGCGTAGACTGTCTTTTCATCAGACTTGATTGATGCGAGCTCCTTTGCCTTCGATTCGAGCTCGGATTTGGCTGACGCAATCTGCGTTATGTATCCCTCTAGGCGCTTCAGTGCATCAAGCTTCGGCTTTATAGCATCCAGTTCTTCCGAAATCGAGGATATCTCTTTCGTTATCGAATCGCTTGCGGAAGAGGCTTCCTTAAGCTTTGCCTCCGCTGCTTCGAGCGATGAAGAAGCCGACTCGGCCGCCTTTTCCGAATCGGCGTATTCCAAGATTCGCTTCTTAGCAAACTCGTATTCCTTGTACTTTTTGGAAAGGCTTTCTGATTCGGCCTGCATAGAAACCAGTGAAGATGAAAGTTCCTTTATCGTCTCTTTGAGTTTTGCTATCTCGGCATTCTTTGAGGATATGATCTCGCGCTTGTGCGCTTCAGTCAGCTCCTGGTCGCAGACGGGACAGCGTCCCGAAGCAGATGAAAGTTCACCCAGTGATTTCTCGGCGTCCTGCAGCCTCGCCTTCGCTGAAGCTGCCCCTTCCTTAGCTTTGGAGATGTTAGCGTCAAGCTCCTGCACTCTTGATTCCAGCCCCTTCCACTCCTGGCCAGATAGCGTACGCTCAAGCGCTTTCAGCTCATCAAGCCTTCTTCTGGCAACGCTCTGCTCGGCCTTCAGTTTCTCAAATGATGCCACCATCTTCCGCTCCGTAAGCCTTGCGTCTTCGAGATTCTTTTTTGATTCTGATAACCTGGACGACAGTTCTGAGTGGAGCTTGACAACCTCTTCCCGCGAAATTCCCATCAAATTTATCTTGTCTATCTCGCCCTGCAGGACAGATATCTTTGACTTTGATGCTGAAACTTCATTTGCAAGTTTGACCTTTTTGGCAGACTCCTGCTTTGCAACCTCGAGCTCCTTTCTGGCTGCCGACTCCGCCTTCTCCAAAGTTGCAACCTCTGCAGACAGGTCTGACTGTTCCTTCACGTATTTGTCCCTCTCCGACGTGGTGGAATCAAGCCTCTTTCTCAGACCTTCAATGTCCGCCTTGGAAAGCATCTCCTCCGCAGCCTTGGTCAAAGACCTAATGGCATTTATCGAGGAGATGGTGTTCTCCTCGGCGGCTGAAAATGAGTCGAGCCCAAGCATGTTGTCTATCTGCTTCTTCCTTTCGCTCCTTCCAAGATCGAGAAAGTATTCCAGGTTGTTCTGTTCTGAGTACACTGCCCGCGAGAACGTTTGGTAGTCAAGCTTCAGTATCGAGGATATTTCCTCATTTACGCGCTCAGCCTGCGCCTGCAGGTACTTTCCGTCTATCTCGAGCTTTGCATCGGCGCCTTTCTGCGTTATGTTTCTTGTTATGGTGTAGGTGTGGCCATCGACATCCATTGACAGCTTAACAGTAGCTGACTGCGCTGCTTCCGGCCTGCTGGTTATAACGTCTGCTAGCTTCATCCGCCTGTGAAGCAGCGAGGGAAAAGTGCCGAAGAGCCCGAAGGATATGGCGTCCATTACCGAGCTCTTGCCTGCGCCCATTATCCCTATCATTACGTTTACTCCCTTGCTGAACTCTATCCTTGTGTCGCCGTGGCTTTTCCAGTTCTTGAGCTCTATGTATCGCAGCATAAACAGTCCTTTGGTTAACTCAATCAAAATTAAAAAGGCTTTATGAAAAAGGCAACGCCTGATTGCGCCGTAAAGAATTGGGCCTTATATCAGGGTCTCCTCATCCACTTCGACTTCGCTTACGCTTCCGAGCTTCTTGAGCTTCGACTCGAGCGCCGAAGAGCTGTCTTCCGAATCTTCGAAAACAAACATCGCCTTTATTACCATTATGCCGAAGGCGACGTCCTCGACCTGGAGCCCCTTTGGGCCCATGGCTGAAACCTCCTTCTTCGCTTCGTCGAGAGAGTTCTCCTTGGGGTATATCTTGAATATAACGGCAACTTTAGACATCAAGGTCCCTCGAAATCGCATTCAGCACATTTGTACTTGTTGGATATTTCCCTGCAGTGGTAGCACCTTATTATGTTGCCCTTGCCGCAGCTCGGGCATTTGAATTCCGTGTATTCACTGGTCATGCGGCCGCATGACACGCACACTTTGCCTGGGAGAACTTCTGTTATAGAATCACCTTCTGGCTGAACGCCTTGCCCTCTTACGCGCCACTTCGTTGTGGGCAATTCCGCTGCGCATTGCGCCGCTGCCCGCCTTTGAGACGTGGTAAACCAGCATCAGGACGAAGCCGAGTATTATAGCAACAATAATTAGTATGGCAAGTATTAAAATAGCTATTGTTTCCAGAAGACCATACATACTTGACAGCTGCGATCCGAGTGCGCCAAGATCCTGCGGTGTCTGTGATGTCGTTACCGGAATGAGGCTTGAGGCTATTGCCTTAGTGTCGTTGCTTATGGCGCTCGCCAAAACTGCCGATGAGTATGCGCTTGCAGCGTAGGAATGTGCCGCGGAGCTGTTTGTTGTGATCCTTGATTCATACACGTAGAACATCGCCTCGTTGGCGTACTGCGTTGCCCATATCCCGTATGTCGACGAATTGGCTGTTGACTCAGCCATCGCGTCAAGCGCGCTAGTATTCATAGAAAAGGACTTGGATGCAGACCCTGTTGCAAAGGCATAATCCGCGTCGAGTATTGCCAGAGGGTAGTTGTGATTTTTATACGCCGCAAGGGCGGTCTGATAGTAGTAGCTGTTGCCGTAGTTTCCGGCAGATGAAATACGCGACGCAGCAAGCGATGCTAGCGAAGCCGATGGCTCCGATGCGTTGCCGCCTATCTCCTGTGCTACACCGTACATGTATGCCGCGGAGCTGCACCACGCCTGCGATATGCCGTTCTCGTACATGTTCTCCATAACCCCATCGCTATCTGTTGCCGTGGAGTTGTAGTTGGCGATCAGGCTTTCAGCTGTATAGTTGCCCCACGCCTGGCGCAATTCGCCACCGAGAACATATTCATAATTTGCTGACGTGATTTGCGGCGGCTGGATAGAAGCGCATGACGAAGATGTCTGTACTAGTGTCTGGATGCCTTGCTGCTTGGTGGTGCTTGCCGAATGCATTAGGTATGCATTGGCGTAATCCAGGAAGGCGAAATCCGCCGCAGCATAATAATACCCCTTGGCTCCTATCTGTTCGCTCTGCACCAATGCGTTAGACAGGTTTGCTGCTATGTCGGAGAACCTGCCGTTTGATAGAGTGCTTACCATAGAACCAGTTATGTTCTCGGTGTAATTCATCAGTCCACGGAAGTTGCTTTCATTGCACGAATTGCTGCAGGTAAGCGGAGCATCGGGCAGGGCAGAGACGTTGTATGTGGTGTAGAACGAGAACGTGACATTGTGCCCAGCTATTGGTGCACTTCCAGTAGCGTATGCAAAAGCCTGCGAAACGTTTGACACTTCTATTATAGGTATGTGGAAATTGGTCTGAATCAGAAGATACAGCTCATTCTCAAACGAGCCTGGAGCCGCATACGGCACCAGGCCGAACTTGAAGCCTTCTGCGGATGCGGCTGACATCTTGTCGTACACGCCGCCTATCGGGCCTATCGATCCGTTCGGGTTTATGGTGCCTGTCATGGTAAAGCCGCTTAGGAGTGGCTTGTTTGAGAAAGCCGAAAGCGCCAGGACCGTCATTGCAGCGCCTGCACTTGGTCCAGAGACGCTCGCATTGTAATCGTTTATCGCATATGTGAAATTATAGTCGGATTCTATGCGGCCCGTGTATGACGACGCGAAAGCAGCTGCATTCTGCGCCGCCTGAAGGGTGGATGAGCCCACGCTACGGGGGCCTACTATACTGACATTGCCGTCACCCTTGGTTATTGTCAGGTTTATTATTGTAATAACTCCGCTATTGTTTGACAGTATTACTGCTGGCGCGTGTATCGATGCAGTGCCTACAGTGCCGGATGAAAACTCCAGCATCTTCGCCTGAGGGCTTATGCTGCCGTGTGAGTGGATTGCAACTGCCGAAGCCAATAGCAATGTTACTGCTACGGCAATGATTACGTATGCGGATACATTCTTGTTTCCCATGGCCACACGCTTCTTATGCACATCAATGTATAAAAATGATTTGAGCGCTACGTTAACTGCTGCTTCGCACTTTTCCCGAAAAGGTTCTCAATCTTAGTCGACCTCTGGAATATGTCGTCAAAACGCCTGTTCACTTCCCGCGGGTTGATCCTGACTATGTGTTCGCTCTTCCTGTTTATTATGTTGAGCGGTGGGATCTTGAACGCGTTCTTCGAATCGGCCATGAACCTTTCGTGCTGCTCAGCGGCATCGGCGTCGGACATCACCCTTATGTCAATGTACATCCCGTACGTCTCGAATTCCTTCTTAATGTCGTAGTAGTCGCGTTCGAAAGCTTTGCCTACCCTGTCTGAGCTGGTCAGCACCATGACCCCTTTTATGGACCCTATGTTGGAGGATACCAGGCGGTACATGTTCGACATGCTTGCTGTGTCAAAATTCTTGTCCAGAACCTTGAGCGTTCCAGAAAGATTGCTCATGACCTTGTCGTACATGTTGAGCATGTTGGAGTATGGCTTCGATGGATCTATTTCCAGTGGGCGTATGGACTGGCGCTTCTGTGGCTTCTGAAGGAATGCATACGCTCCAGCAGCCATGGCAAGCAATGCACCAATGTAGCCTGTCGCAATTACACTGAGCGGCTCCGAGAGGTTGAGATTTATCTTCATCACAGTAAGGATGGCTATGAATATGATTGACAGTATTGCCATCGAAAATCCAGACACCCTGCCCCGTCTCGATCCGAAGAACCATAGGGTAGCCAGGCCGAACATCGCCAGCGCTATCGGCAGCATCAAATATGTGAAGTACGCCCCTATCCTGTATACTGGAGTATTGTTGACAAGTGCCATCGTGGTGCTGTTCAGCGTAAGATTGTATTTTGAGGCTGATAGCGCTATGCCTGAGCTTACACCTATTATCAGCGAGGTGCTCTGCATGTAGTAGAAGGTTATAAGCATTGCGCCGAGGCTGCCAATGAAAGCCAGTGCCGAATACGCCTCCCACATCTTGCCTTGCACCACACCACCAGGAATATATAATATATTGAGCGGGTAAAGATTAAAATGATGCAGTTTTTATTTCGCTTTGATAAGCCAAGAGAGCACCAGGCTCAGATGATCAGCGATATTTACGCAGCAATGCAGCAGAGAAAGAGCATACTGGTCAATGCTCCCACAGGCATAGGAAAGACCGATGCTGCACTGTCTGCAGCAATGACTTACGCACTCGACAACGACCTTGACGTGTTCTTCCTGACACCTAAAATCTCGCAACACGCGATAGCTGTAGAAGCGCTCAGAGGAATAAGCAGCAAGTTCGGAGGCAGCTTCAGCTTCATCGACCTTGTAGGGAAGGCGAACCTCTGCACCAACGAGGCAGCCAATATGCTCCCCTCCGAATCTTTCTACCCGACATGCGAGAAGCTGATAGCCGGGAAGAAATGCGCGTTCTATACGAAGTTCAAGGGGCTGGACGAATTGCCGCAGAACCTTGTCGCGAGCGCCGGAATGGGGCACCACCAGTTTTTCAGGGAGGCCTTCTCCGAGGGCTTGTGCGGCTACTATTCGGCGATAAGGGCGGCAAGGAAATCGCAAATCATAGTGGCTGACTATGCACATATGCTCAACCCATATACGCGGAGCGTCTTCCTTAAAAGTATATCGCACAGCCTTTCTAACAGCATAGTGATATGGGACGAGGCGCACAACATAGTGAGCCTAGCCTCCGATTACCTGAGCAGCTCAATCACATATTCGGTGATCGAAAGAGCACAGAAAGAACTTGATGAGATAGGCAGCAGCATAGACGTGAGTTACATTGGCTTCGTCATGAAGTCTGTATCGCAAAGAAAGCTAACCAACGTCACCGAGGCTTTCATCGAGAGGGCGGATTTCCCGAAGGAGCTGGAGGATGAGGCCGAGAGCTTGGCGGACAGCCTAGAAAAACGCGGCATGGAGTACCTCGAAAAGAGCGCGGCGAAGAGGTCCTCGCTCGTGCACCTCTCGAGATTTCTTAGAGCGTGGAGCGGATACGATGAGACAGCAACGAGGATAATATCGAGGCACGGGCCAAGCATAAGGATATCTATTAAGTCGTTATTCCCAAAGAAGTCCCTTGAGGTACTCAGGGAGCCGTATGCAAATATCTTCATGAGTGCAACCATGGCCCCTATCAGCATGTATTCGGACATGTTCATGCTTGACGGGGCGGTATCGAAGAACTATGAATCCCCATTCCCGAAAGCAAACAGGATAGCTTTCATAGACGGGAGCATAACAACCAAGTACGAGAGCAGATCCGTAGAAGAATACAAGAAGATAGCGGAGAGGATAGAGGAATTCAGGAGGCACATACCAGGCAACATTGCGGTCTTCTTCCCGAGTTTCAAGGTGCTGGAAGGGACTGCAAGGCATCTCTCCATGGCAAGGATGATAGTGCAGGGAGAAAACATGAGCAGCGCAGCGACAGGTGCTCTGCTTGAGAGGTTTGCAGCCTCGCGTGATACCGTGCTGCTTGCCGTGATGGGAGGCAGCTTGAGCGAGGGTGTGGACTATAGGGACAACCTGATAAAGGGCATTGTGATAGTTGGGATACCGCTCTCCATGCCTGACCTCGAAACAAGGGCGAGGATTGCCGTTTTCGAGAAGCAGTTTGGGAGCAAAGGTTTTGAATACGCTTACATTACCCCTGCGATAATACGTGCCATACAGGCAGCCGGAAGGGCAGTAAGGAACGAGACTGACAGGGCAGTTATACTTTTCTTGGACAAGAGGTACACGTGGAGAGGGTATTCAAATCTTATAGAGGGCTCGATAGGCATATCCAAGTCTCTGGATTACATGGGCGAGATAGACAAGTTCTGGGGTCATGAGACTAGCTCTGCAGGTAAAGGAGCGTCAGATGTACGCATGAAGTAGGAAGAACGCAAGCACCCCTATCAGCACACCGAGGAACAGAGGGGGTATCGCAGGCAGCGGCCTGGAGAACCTCTTTAGTATGTACATTGTTAATCCAAGGCCGAATATCGCACCGAATATTATGAAGAAACTGAGGACGAAATTCAGCGTATAGTTGTATGCAGATATCGCAACCATAAGCGGTATCGCAAGGTCCCCAGTCCCAAGCTCTACTCTCGCTGCGAACGGAATCATGTGCTTGCCTAGTTCCCTGCTTAAAGGATGAGGGCCATTTTTGGCGCTTTCCTTCCGGTATGCCCTGAGGTAGTCCTTCGGCACGCTGCGTTCAGGTACTGCTTTTACCTCGCTTACCCCGACAAGAAGAGCCAGGTTCATGGATGAGGCTGCGCGCGCCAGCGTTATCATGTGCTTCGTTATGAATACTGCTATGAAGTCGTATATGGCGATTATGCCCATAAATATCAGCGCCAGCTTGAATCCGAAGCTTAGGCCGAGGACAACCCCAACGCCTGCGCTCGCTATTATTGCCACAGAATTGCGGAGACGCTGCCATTTATTCTTCATGATTACAAGTGCAGCTGCAAGAATTATCGATGCAATGGCGCTGTAGGTGATTGGAATCCCGTTGACAACTAACGCGACGGCAGAATTGAGTGAGGTCAACGCTATGAGGAACAGGTAGAGCGATGCGATGAATATCACGAACGCCTCTAGGAGAATGAAGAACTTCCTGCCGCCGTAATACTTCGATATGAGCACTATGGCGAGCGATGCAAACACTATGTATGCGATGTATATTACTATGCTGCTTGGAGTCTCAAACAGCGTTGGCGCGGAGCTTGACACGTATACGCTGCCGCTTGCCGCGTGCACAACTACGAGCAGCCCGAGGAATTGCACTATTGCAAATATTATCATTATCTCGGAAAGCTGTCTGTATTCTATGGTCCTCAAATCCAAGCTAACACCACCACGCCGCACTTTTATTCTTGTATACTCTTATTTATACGGATATTATTTATTTGTGGAGCTACTTGAATTGTATATCTGCATATTTGATTAGTGTTTGGGTGGTATCGTGAAAGGCATAGTGGTGAAACCGGGACTTGCCGGAGCGTCGTTTGAGGATATAGAGGAAGAAAGTGGGAATGGAAGGGTGCTTGTAAAGACCCTTTATACTGGAGTATGCGGTACAGACAGGGAGATAGTAGCTGGCAAACTCGGCATAACGAGGGCGGAGCGGGACGGCAGGCTGGTGCTTGGGCACGAGGCGCTTGGAAAAGTCGTGGATCCCGGGAATTCATCGTTCTCAGAAGGCGACATAGTAGTACCGATGGTAAGGCGGCCAGGTAGCTGCGCCAACTGCTTGGCAGGAAGGCAAGACTATTGCACAGATGGAGATTTTACCGAGGCAGGAATACGCGGCAAGGACGGCTTCATGAGGGAATCATTCTATGAGGAGGAGAGGTTTTTAGTTAAGGCAGGATCTGAAGAGGTGGGGATTGAAAAGGTTCTCACCGAGCCGATGAAGAATGTTATGAAGATAAGAGAATCGATCTTCGGAGTAATAGGCAGGGGGCTGTGGGACTCAGTAAAAGGCAGGGGCGCATGGGTATTCGGCACTGGGACTGAGGGGCTTCTGATAGGTTCAGTCCTGAGCTCCATTGGAATGAGGGTAATGCTAGTAAATAGGCATGGCCTTCCCGAGATACAGCAGGGGTTGGCAGAGAGGATAGGCGCAGAGTTCTTCAACAGCTCTTCGAAAGATTGGGCTTCTGGGAAGAAAAGGGTGCCAATGGATATGGTGGTTGACGCTGCTGGAGCGCCGAGCATCCTGCTTGACGCGGTAGGAAACATAGGGCATACAGGGATTATAGTGCTCTTTGGAACTGGTGGCGCCGGGATGGAAGGCAAACTGCTTGGCGATACGATTCTCAGCTTGGTTGACAAGAATCTCACAGTTATAGGCTGCGAGGATGGAGCAAGGGAGCACTACGAGCAGGCTGTCGACTTCATATCGGAGAACGGGGCGAAGTACGGGCTCGGGAAGCTCGTGACTGGGATTTTTTCACCGAGCAGCATAGAGGTGCTATCAGCGAAGCAGCAAGGCGAAGTCAAGAGCGTGATAAAGTGGTAATTCCGAAGAAGCAGAGGGCGCCACTTGACGAAATTCTCAAAGAGGATTATCTCCCTATAGAGGACTACGCACCGATATTCAGCAATAGGACGACCGCGCTCGTTGGAAAGACCGGAAGCATCGATTGGGGATGCTTTCCAAACGTCGATTCTGATCCAGTGTTCTTCTCGCTCCTTGACAAAAAGAAGGGTGGTTTCTTCAGGATAATGCTAAAGGGCAAGGGAGTCGAAGCTTCACAGAAATACGTTGGAGAGACCAACATCCTCGAAACGTCATTTTATAGGAATGGCAGGAAGGAGCTGTCTATAACAGATTTCCTTCCGACCGTCTCTGAGCCTAACATATATTTTTCGGAGATACACAGGATAGTAAAGGCTTTTTCTGATGCTACAGTATCCTTGGACTTTTTCCCGTTCGGTGACAGCGCAAGCGCGGCCACTGCAGATAAGAGATATGGGTATGTTGTATCGGACGGGGAAAGGCACGAGTTTCTTTCGACAGATGCAAGGCTTGTGCGGAAAGGCAGCGGCTTCTCTGGCGCTCTTGCAATGAAGAAGGGGGAGAGAAGGAACATAGTAGCTGCTTTCGGCGTTAGCAAACCTTTCGCAGCAGACGGTTTCCAAACCATGAAAAGGCTGCAGCAGACTAAGGATTATTGGCACAGGTGGCTCAGCAACATGAGGTACAATGGCTACAGAAGGGACAGTATTACAAGATCCGCTCTGGCTCTGAAAGGCCTGTTCTTCTCTCCCACAGGGTTCATGGTTGCCGCGCCGACGACATCATTACCTGAGAGCATAGGCGGGACAAGAAACTGGGATTATAGGTATACTTGGATAAGGGACACCGCCTACGTGATAGACACTATGCTGTTGCTTGGCTTCAAGAATGAGGCTTCAAGATTTTTGTATTCGGTAATTGACAGGATAGAGAGGGAGGGAAAGGTTGATACGATATACCCTGTTAGCAGAAAGAGGATGGGAACTGAGATACAGGAATCGCTGGAAGGATATATGCATTCCGCGCCAGTAAGGCTAGGCAATGCTGCGGCGTCTCAGTTCCAACTAGACCAGTATGCTGCGCTGATAGATGCAGTTCGCATATTCATGGACAACGACGGCATAGTAAACATGCATATGTGGACGATAATAAGGGACCTGGTTGAAAAGATAGTCAAGCTGTGGCACATGCCTGACAACTCGATATGGGAGATAAGGGCGCAGCAGCGCGACTACGTGTATTCCAAGGCGTTAACCTGGAAGGCCCTCTTGGATGCCGCGCAGATAGCGCAGAACCTTGGCATAGAGAAAGTATTCCGTGAAAGTATACGTACCGAGGCTGCAGCGGTGCGGGCAGAGATAGAAAAGAAAGGAGTATCGGAAAACGGCGACTATTATGTCCAGTATTATGGCGGCAAAGGTGTCGACGGGGCACTACTTAGGCTGCCGCTCATAGGCTATGCCAACCCAAAATCTAGAAGATTCGTAAATACGCTCAGGGAAGTCGAGAAGAGGCTCATGAAGGAGGATTTCCTCTTCAAGAGGTACGACGAAGACGACGGAATGGGAGAGGACAACGGCTTCCTCCTTCTTTCGTTCTGGTATATTGAGGACCTGATACTGATGGGCGATTACAGGCGCGCGGAAGAGGGCCTGAAAAGGATAATGAATTACACCAATGGCGTGGGCATATTGCCGGAGGAGATTGAGTTTGGGAGCCACCGTTATCTAGGAAATTACCCACAGGCCTTGAGCCATCTGAGCTTTGTGTCAGCGCTGCTCAAGTATAATAAATATGTATTAAGAAAAAGGAAAATGTGAGATTATGGAGGCAAAGGGGATACTGTGCCCAATGATAACCCCATGCAGGGATACGAAGGTTGACCTTGAGGCTTCAAGGAAACTCATCAAGCACATCATATCAAAAGGTGCGGCAGGGATATTTGGAGCTGGCTCAAACGGATCATTTCCCATCCTCTCTGCAGAAGAGCACTTCAAGTTCCTAGAATCAGCTAGAGAGGTGGTTGACGCAAGACACACATTTTTCGCTGACATCAGCAGAAACAACTATGAAGAGACGCTTGAGATGGGCAGGATGGTTGTAGGAATAGGGCCGGATGCAGTGGTCCTGAACACACCTTACTACATACCGATGGAGCAGGATTCGCTGTATGCATATTTCGACAGGTTGATTGGAAAGCTCGATTCAGATGTGCTGCTTTACAATATACCGCAGTTCTCGGGCAACGCGATATCCGTTGAAACTGTGAAGAAGCTTGCAGCACAGCACTCTAACTTGGTAGGAATAAAGGAGAGCAGCGGAATTTTCAACAACATAATGGCCTTCCTTGATGGAATGCCTAAGGGATTTGCGGTGTTCCAGGGACAGGACAACTTCCTGCTTTCGTCGCTGGAGTACGGAGCTGCAGGAGGCATATGCGGGACAACAAATTTTTCGGATATTGCAGTGAAAGTTTACGAAGCCTTTGCCGCAGGAAAAATTGGGCAGGCAAGGACTCTGCAGAAAAAGCTTACAGCGCTAAAGAACGCGGCTTCTATGGTGCCATTCCCGGTGGGACCTGCGTACCTCGCATCTAAGCTGGTTTTAGGGTCGGAATCCACTTACCTACATTTCCCTATACGCGACATCACAAAAGCTAAAAAGGCGGAATTGTACAGTGCATACAGGAAAGCGTTGAAAGCTTGAAGGGACGCACATGCTCAGGAAATTCGCTGGATTTTTTTCACGGGGCAGGATGCTTTCATCAGTGGATTCCGGAGGCGACAACATAACGGTTGTCGAAAGCGGAGATTACAGGACCAAGGAACTCCGCTACAATGGCATAGTATACTCCAGGTTCAGGAGGGACAATGTTTATACCGGATCGTATTGGGATTATTTTCTCCCCGCAGCTTACGCATTCGAAAGGCCTAGGATACTTGTGATAGGTCTGGGAGGCGGCACAGTGCAGTACCAGCTCCATAGGTTGCTTGGCAAAAATGCTGAGGTTAGCACGGTTGAAATAGATCAGAAGGTCATAGACCTTTGGAGGAAGTTTTTCCCGAAGAGCAATTCGGGCGTATTCAATGCAGATGGCGCAGAGTTTATAAAGCGCAAGAAGGAAGAGTACGACATCGTTCTTTTGGACGCGTATAGGAATCTTGAGATACCTCCAGTTTTCATGGGAAGCGGCTTTGTCTCAGACGTGTACAGAAGTTTGCGGGCTAGAGGCGTGCTTGCAGTGAACTTTGCGCAATCCGTAGGAAGGGCAAGGGAGATGGAAGACTACATTGTAAAGCTTAGATCGCTATTCACGGTCGGAATTGTGCACACCAGCAGGACATCTGACAATGTAATATTGGTATGCCTCAAGGGGATTACAAAGGGTGAGTTCATGGATAGCATATCGCGTAACATGCTGCGCACAAAAGATACAAGGAGACTGCTCGACGCTTACAAGGCATGGTCGGACTGAAATTAACACTTGTTTAAATTGCTTTGCGTAGAAAATAGAATTGGTATCATGGCTGATTTAGATGATAAATTCGTAAAGAAGGAGCATAGCATACCGCTGGAGCTTCGGGATGGCGAGGTCATCAAGAAGGAGATAAGGCCGAACATGAGCAAATACCTGTTCAGACAAGCAGTTAAAGGGGTTGTGCTATTTCTTGTAATATACGTTGTTCTTATCGCGGTATTCTTACTGGAGTACAAGGTAAACAAAGGAGGGGCGGCGGCGCTGTACATAAGTTCGGTAATACTCCTCGCTTACATGGCGATATCAATGATTTCCTATCCGCGGAAACTGTACTGGATAACGACTCAGCGCATAATTGAATCTGGTGGCGTCATTTCAAACCAGCTGAACTTCATACCACTGGAGAGCGTGTCATATATAGAGCCAGCGACAAACTTCCTAGACAGAATGACAGGCCTCTGCCACATGAAGGTAAACAGGGACTGGAAGTCGGGCTTCCTAGACGCGAACGCGAGTCCGGTAGGCAAGACAGGCAAGGACATAATACAGTTTGTGGAATCCTCCGAATCAAGCAACATGGAGCTGCTTCTGCAGGGGCTCGTAGAGCTTAGGAGGACCTCCATAAGCAAATCCCAGATGCAGAAAAAATGATTAGGTGATGTAATGGCTTTTACAAGCGATCTTTCGACAAGCGACTTCTGGCTTCTCAAGAGCAGAGGCTATGAACCCGTTGCACTGGTTGTGGGCAACTCGGTCTACAGCATGGGAGTGATAGGCGGCCTTGCTACAGGGCTCAAGGGCATGACCAAGGGAGAGCTTGGACAGATAACCGAGCTGTTGTACAACGCGAGGATGATGGCTCTCGGAAGGATGACTGACGAGGCAAACAAGCTTGGGGCTGATGGCATAATCGGCGTAAAGCTCAAGATAGATTATATGCACAACGGCGAATGGATGGAAGTCACCGCGGTAGGCACTGCAGTGAAATATGTTGGAGGGGAGAGCAACAGCCAGAATGACCCAACGGTTGTAATGCAGCTAAAGGGCAGCTCATCGGAAACCCAGGTATGATCTGGCGGGCCCAGGGGGATTTGAACCCCCGACCTACTGGTTAAAAGCCAGCCACTCTAGCCAAACTGAGTTATGGACCCAAAGGACGCGCTTATTATAGATGGGAAAATAAATTTATATGTGTGGCATATCCACTGCCAGTATCTCACACCCTTGCAGCGTAATCGTAAAATCCCTTTCCCGACTTCCTGCCAAGGCTTCCTTCCTTGACCAGCTTTTTGATCGACTCCGCCGGCTCGAAGCCCTTGTCATTTGTGCGCCTGAATATCTCAAGCATTATGTCGTTGCAGACATCTATTCCTATGAAGTCGGCAAGCTCGAACGGGCCCATCGGATGATGCAGCCCTAGTTTTGCTATCGTATCTATGCCCTCCTTTGTAGCAACACCATGATCCAGAGCGCGCGCAGCCTCATTTATGAACAACATCAGCAGCCTGTTCGCTATGAATCCAGGTGAGTCTTTCACCACCACAGGAGTCTTGCCGAGTTTGCTGACGAATTCAAAGGATCTGGATATCGTGCCTGGCGAGGTGGCTTCTCCGTTGATGAGCTCAACTACCTTCATCACAGGAACTGGATTGAAGAAGTGTATCCCTATGAAAACATCTTTGCGTGACAGCCCGGCCGCAAGCTGCGTTATTGGTATCGATGATGTGTTGGTTGCAAGTATCCCGCTGCCCAAGTATTTCTCAGCCGATTTCAGGACCCCTTCCTTCGTATCGAAATTCTCTGATACTGCTTCTATTATGAAATCTGATCCGTATGCTGATGCAATATCCGCAGATACAGACAGCCTGGACAGCATTGCAGATTTCTGCTCTTGCGTTATTGCCTTGGCCGACACCGCCTTGTCGAAACCAGCACCGACACGCGAAGCCGCATCCTGAACGCTCTTCTGGCTGTGCGCTATCAGGGTTACCTCATGGCCCGCAGAGAGCACTGCCTGCGCTATACCGCTGCCCATCGTTCCGGTGCCTATCACAGTTATCTTTGCCATCAAACCCTCCTTACAAGCATTGCTGCGGCACCTCCACCGCCATGGCATAACGTTGCCAGCCCTAGCTCCTTCTTTCTGTCCTTCAGCGCGTGGACAAGCGTTGTCAGTATCCTTGCCCCTGTTGCACCTATAGGATGGCCCAATGCGGTTGCGCCGCCGTTGACATTGAGCTTGTTGCGGTCAATACCCATTGCTTTCACGACGCTAAGTGCCTGCACGCAGAAAGCCTCATTCAGTTCTATTAGGTCAATATCTGAAAGCTTGATTCCGGTTTTTCTTGTTATTTTCTCCACAGCAGAAACCGGAGCCATTCCGTACATCTTGGGGTCTATCCCCGAAGTTGAGTACGCTTCCACCTTTGCGAGTGGCTTCAACCCTAACTCCTTGAGCTTCTTTCCTGACGCGAGGAGCACGAACGACGCTCCGTCGCTGAGCTGCGAAGAGTTTCCGGCGGTGACTATCCCATCCTTCTCGAATACGGGCTTGAGCTCCGAGAGTTTCTCCATTGATGTATCGCGGCGTATGCCCTCGTTCTTCGTAACTGTGCCGCCTGGAGTTTCTATTGGGATGGTCTCGTCGGCAAACTTTCCGTTGTCCTCTGCTTGCGCAGCCCTTCTGTGGCTTTCGAGTGCAAACGCATCCTCCTCCTCCCTAGTTACCTTGTAGTCATTGGCCAGATATTCAGCAAGCGAGCCCATATGCAGGTCGCTGTAGCAGTCCCACAGCCCGGCGTTTATCATCTCATCGGTGAATTCGAACGAGGAGAGATCAGCTTTTGCCTCATTTGCCGCCTGAAAGAACGACTCTAGGCTTATGCTCCCCATTTTGTGTATGTGCCTGGTGCCGTTCACAGAGAATGGAGCATTGCTCATGCTCTCGATGCCTCCTGCCATCACGGTATCTGCGTTACCAGCAGCTATCGCCTCTGCGGCGAGTGACACTGCCTTAAGGCTTGACGCGCACACCATGTTGACCGAATAAGCTGGTATCGTTGCAGGCATATCTGAATACATCACGACCTGCTTGGCCGGATTCTGGCCCAGACCAGAGGATAGCACATTTCCAACTATGACCTCTTCTATAGATTTCGCATCTACGCCTGTTTTGGAGAGAAGCCCCTTTACGACCTGTGACCCAAGCTTAGGTGCTGGTATTACAGACAACGAGCCGAGAAATTTGCCGATCGGGCTCCTGACGGCTTCAACTATGTATACATCCTCCATCAAACCACGTTTTCAAATTTGGGCTTGCGCTTTTCAAGAAACGCTTTTGTGCCTTCCTTCCCGTCAGGATGCGAAAGCGAAGCTATGAAGCTTTCGCGTTCGGCAGAATAGTCTGGGCGCGATGCCAGGTATATCGCCTTCTTCGCCTCCATCATAGAATTTTGACTGCTCTGTGCAATCGATTCTGCGATGGCCATCGCTTCAGACATCAGGTTTCCTTTCGCCGTTACCTTGGACACCAAGCCGATGCGCAGAGCTTCTGCAGAATCTATCTGCGAACCGGTAAGTATCATGTATTTCGCGTTGCCTGTGCCGACTATCTGTGGCAGCCTGTACGTGCCGCCACCTCCTGGCATTATGCCAAGCTTGATCTCGGGCAGCGCAAACTTTGAATCTTCAGCTGCAATACGTATGTCGCACGCCATCGCAAGCTCCAGCCCTCCGCCGAGACAGAACCCGTCTATTGCGGCTATAAACGGCTTGGCAGCCGCCTCTATGTCCACAAGGATTTCACGCAGTGCGTCTACGAAATTGCCTATCGCCTCTCCAGACAAGGATGAGAGATATGCAACGTCCGCGCCTGCACAGAAGGCCTTCCCTCCCTCACCGCGCAAA
>JAMCZI010000002.1 GCA_023485545.1 Candidatus Martarchaeota archaeon | reverse complement strand
CGCGGCCCTGCTTGATTGATAATATGAAGAAACTTTTATAAATAGCGTTACTGTTTTTTCCAGTAAATTGGGCTTTATATGGCTAATTAAATTAGTGATTATTCATATTCTATAAATAAATATGATTGATTAAGCAATAATAAGACGTATAATAAGAAATAATTAAATAGAATATTTATTATATTTTGGCAAAATATATTAATATATAAGGGATATGATGTCGAAAGTTATAGAGTCGGCGCCTGGGGCCATAAGGACCGCGTTCGAATCTTTGCAGAGGGAATACAGTCCAGATATAGAGATAAGGCTCATAAATGGGAGCTACTGCGTATACGAACGGATAACAATAAGAGACTCTGATACCGGAATCAGGGCCAGAAAAAGCAGATACATAGGAAGGATAAACCAGAGTGGCTTTTTCATACCTGCAAGGCACAAATACCAGTCAAGAATGCAGCTGAGGCTTGGGGCAGAGCATCCGAATCGGTTCCGATCGCAGGAGACCGCACCAGGGCAAAATGATAAGGAGAATTCAATTGTTGAGCCAAAGCTCGACGAAAAAGAAATGTTCATACTACAAGCACTCAGCATGAATTCAAGGATATCCCAGCAGTATCTCGGCAAGCTGCTGGGCTGGTCACAGCCAAAGGCGAGGTACAGCATACTCTCTCTGGAGAAGAAGCTTGGCATAAAGTACACTTTAGAGATAGACGTGGAAAAGCTGGGGTACGTATACTATATAGTGAATGCGAAGTTCCTGGGGAAAAGGCCACAGTTTGATGAGATAAAGGCTGCGATAGAAGCCGAGCCTATGGTGCAGTTTGCAGCACTGACAAAGGGCGACTACGATCTTTTCATGTATATCCTCGTGGAGAACAACATAGACAAAGCAAAGGAGATGCTGTACAATCTGCGCTCAAGCGTACTCCCTAACTACGACATGGAGTGGAAGGTGATTCTGTTCTACAAGACATACGGCTACGTGCCGCTAAGGCAGGAATTCTTTGAGAAGATGCTGCAGCAGAAGGTGTATAAGAGGACAAAGGACTCTCCTAAGAAGGGGAGCGGAACTGTCTGGAAAAGGGAGTACGACGTCCTGCGCCTTATGAACGAAAACTCCTCCATAAGCTTCGCAGAGATGGACTCAGAGCTTGGGCTTGGCGGAGAAGCGTCTAGGTACACCTACATGAGGCTTCTCGAGCAGGGAATAATAAAGAGGCCTACGATAAACATAACAAAGCCCCCTATGATGAAATACGAGGCGATATTTCAGGTCGCAAAGCACAATCAGACCGATTGGTCTAGGCGAAAGGACATACTGCGGAACATAATAGGAGAAAGCGGCACGGTAAACAAGTATTCTTTCGTGGGTGATATAAAAGACATAGAAGGCGTCCTTTACATCTCACCTGTTTTCAACGATGGCGATTCAAGTAGATTGTCACAGGATATAGTTGAATCAACTGGAAGCGATGCCGTACGCACTTCTATAATATCCGAGGTTGTAGCAGGCAGCATAGGGGTTAGGAGATTCGACAACTACTATTCCAACCAGAACAGGATCCTAATGGAATACGGGGAGAAGAGCCTCTATCCAAAGATAGACTATAAACTAACAAAATGAGAAATAGCCAACAAGCAAAACCTGTTCAACCGCTGTCTCCACGTCCCGGATCCATATTTTTCACCCATTCATTTACTGAGATTCAATCACAGTATGGGTTTATAAGCGTTTCAGTGCAGTCTGATGCACTGCCATAAACCCTCCTTTCATTACATTGGAATTCTTGCTTCCAGCAAAGGCTTCGTGGAAAGTAATATAATTTATGCAATATAATCTACAGCATGGATTCTGAGGAGAGGTACAGGTTCGGGGGAAAGGTGCCTATAGTCAGGGAGAGCAGGCTCAGGAACAAGGTCATACCTTCGCTCTTCGCAGCTATCACAATAGCAATCCTTGTATTCCTTATGAAGTACGTAAGGTTCGACGTTCTATACGGTACAGGCTCTTCTATAGTGATATATTCTTCGTTTGCTGCGAGCGCATTCATACTTTTCGTCACTCCTTACGCAAGGGCCGCAAAGGTTCACAGGTTCGTCGGCGCATATATTCTGGCAGCGATAATAGGCGTCGCAGGATACTACATTGCGGATTATTTGGGACTTTATATAACTATAGCTATAGTGGTGTTCGCTATGGCTCTTGCCATGATAGAGTCAAGGGTACAGCATCCTCCGGCCATTGGCATAGCGTTCGCGTTCGTGCTGTTCCATACTGGATATATAGGCGTGCTCGTGGTGCTTCTCGGAGTGGTAATAATACTCGGCATGCGCGTGATGCTGGAGGCGTTTGTATACGAGCTCGAGGAGGACGCCAAGAGAGTAATAAAAAGAGAGAGGAAAAGATCGCATGCTAAGGCTTTCAAAGAGAAGAAGGGCAGCCGGAGAAGTAAAGGCTAGCCCAGATGACTTCGTAGTCAACGAGATAACGCAGAACGGCACAGTCCTGTCGCATAAGGAGCACTCGCCAGAAGAGCTCGGCTTTAAAGTGGGCAGCGGCAGCTTTGCAGTATTCGTTATGCGCAAGCGCAACTGGAACACCATACAGGCCCTTAAAGAGATAGCAAGGGCGAGCGGCAGAGGCGCAGGTTCAATAGGGTTTGCAGGCACTAAGGATCGGGTCGCAGTTACAACGCAGCTCTGCAGCATATTCGGCGCGCAGCCAGAGCGCGTCGCAGATACCCACATAAAGGACATAGACGTGCTCGGGGCATGGAAATCATCAAACGGGGTGCGCCTGGGAGAGCTTCTTGGCAACAGGTTCGAGATAATCGTGAGGACAGGGGAGCCAGGCGCAATTGAGCTGGCTTCGGCAATAAGCAGCGAGCTCGGAGGAGTTTTCCCAAACTATTACGGCGAGCAGCGTTTCGGCAATCGAAACGCCAATGTGCAGATAGGTCTTCACATGCTAAAGGGCGAGCTAGAGGATGCTGCAATGCTATTCCTGACATCTGTTGAGAACGAGGAGCTTGATGAATCAGTATCCGCGCGCAAAAGGCTCTCAGATGAGGGCAACTTCGCCAAGGCGCTCGAATACTTCCCTAGGTACTTGAAGTATGAGCGCACCATGCTCTCATCGCTCTCAACCGCACCGACAGACTTTGCAAAAGCTTTCCGCTCGCTCCCGCGTCAGCTTCTCCTCATGTTTGTGCATTCAGTAGAATCTCACATATTCAATATTGCCTTGGAAGAGCGCATAAAGTCCGGCAATACCTCTCCTGAAACTGGTGCGATGTGCTGCACGGCTAACTTCTACGGTTTTCCTGACATAAGCAAGGTCGAGCCGTACGACCCACTCAAAAAGGAGCCGCAATTCGAGCTCGGCAACATAATAGGGTATACAACAGCCAGCCAGTCGCTATCTGATTTGGAGCGCGCCGAGATGGAGAGGCTCGGCATATCAACAGAAGATTTCAGGGTGCGCAGGATTCCAGAAGCGAACAGCAAGGGTGCATACAGGCCTCTGTTTTCTCCTTACAAGGATTACGCCCAGGATTCTGGAGAAGGATTTCTCAAGCTTGGCTTCTCGCTGCCTGCAGGGTCATACGCCACCTCGCTTCTAAACGAGTTCGTTGACAGGCGCTCAGTTCCAAGAGGAAGTGATGAATGATCCATCCAGAGCTGCGCTCTTCCAATGCAAAGGATGCGCCAGGGTAGGGATTTGAACCCTAAAGTCCTTGCGGACACCGGTTTGCCTGTTGCATCATCAAATCAGCTCTCGACATTTTGCAAACTCGAGACCGGCGCGATACCGGATTCCGCCACCCTGGCATAATTTCAGTGAAGTTCAGCAAACCGCTGGAAAACAATAAATATTAATTGTGAAGTGTTTATATCCTTTAGCATCAATCTAAATATAAAGATTGGGTTTTATGACAGACAATTCGAACGTGTTCACCTTGAGGCTCGTTACAGTGGCTGTTTTCGTCATACTAGCGATAGCGGGGGTGGGCTTCTCAGGGTACCTGCTCGTCATAGCAAACTCGCCATACATGTACTTTACTGCGGTACTCTTCGCCATACTCGCGATAATAAGCGGCTTCTTCAACCTTGTAGCTTCAACTACATATTACCGCTCATATTTCTACAACAAGCACTTCAAGGAGCTGCAGAGGAGCATAAAGCCCCTGAAGAGCTTCCCAAAAGTTGCGATAGCAGTGCCTACGTACAACGAGAATCCGAAGATAGTGGAAGATAC
>JAMCZI010000018.1 GCA_023485545.1 Candidatus Martarchaeota archaeon | reverse complement strand
CATGATAGAACTGTAGCCCGCTCATGGAAGCGAAACAGGAAAGGTTAAATAAGTAGCTGTAGGATATATTCATGTTTCCTACAGCGTGCTTATCAGTAGAAATTTTTAATATTCCTGCCATTACCAATTTCATGTGGCAAAGACCAGTATTATTTGTCTAAACAGACATTATGCTTAATTTGATAAAGGTGCGAACATGAGAAAAGAGCTTGACCTAGACCTGTACAAGGAGTTTATGAAGGGCACTACGACGATAGGGCTGATTTGCTCTGACGGTGTCGTGGTGGGCGCCGACTCGAGGGCTACGATGGATACCTTCATCGCAAGCACAGAAGCCAGGAAGGTCTGGAAGATAGACGAGAATGTGGCGATGACAATAGCAGGAGGGGTAGGTGATGCTGAGGCGCTGATAAGAATAATAAAAGCGCAGAATGAGATATACAAGATGGACGAGCGCAAGCCACTTTCGCCGAAATCCGCAACGTCGCTCCTTTCAATAATACTTCAGGACAACAAGATGATGCCTTTCTACGTCCAGCTAATAGTTGCTGGCATGGACGGGGCCAAGCCTGAGCTGTACAATCTGGATCCTCTTGGCGGATACACTGTGGAGTCGAAGTTCACTGCAACCGGCAGCGGCTCAATCACTGCTCTGGGCTACCTTGAGAACGTGTACGCGGAAGACCTTTCCATAAAGGACGGCATAAAGATAGTGCACAAGGCGCTGACTACTGCGATGAAGAGGGACTCTGCAACAGGAAACAACATACTTGTAGCTGCGATAACGAAGTCCGGCTATACTGAATATGCAGACAAGGATCTCGAGAAGGCAATAGCATCAAAGTAGTGATTTGGCTTACAATACTGTTTGTTTACAGGTGTATGGGTAGATTTATTGGCGGATACTGAGAAAGGGAACAACGGAAACAATGGAGTAAAGGAAAGCATTGACGTTTTCCAGAAGATAAAGGAGATGGTGCCTAGCGACGCGAACCTGTCCAAGATAGAGTTCGAGGGGCCGGACATAATCATATACCTGAAGAACCAGAAGGCGCTTTACGCTGACGACTCAATAGTGAGGAACATCGCCGCCACAATAAAGAAGAAGATAGTGATAAGGAGCGACCCATCAGTTCTCATGCCGCCAGAAAAGGCGCTCGAGGTGATAAAGTCGATAGTGCCGAAGGAGGCGGGCATAGGCAGCGTCAAGTTCATACAGGACTTCTGCGAGGTCGCGATAGAGGCGATGAAGCCGGGCCTGGTGATAGGCAAGGGCGGGTCGAATCTGAAAAGCATAGCAATGCAGACCGGCTGGAGCCCGAAGACGCTCAGGATACCGACGATGCACAGCGACACGATACAGGGCGTTAGGAACCTCATAATGTCGGAGAGCGACTTCAGGAAGAAGTTCCTGCTGGGAATAGGCAAGAAGATAAACAAGCCGATAGTCAAGAGCGAGTGGCTCAAGGCGACCGCTCTCGGCGGCTTCAGGGAAGTTGGCAGAAGCAGCCTGCTGCTTGAGACTCCGCATTCAAAGGTGATGATAGACTGCGGCATAAGCCCTGAGCCTGGAATAAAGGGCCTCGACGCGAATGCAGGAGGCGACGTAAACAAGGCGTTCCCGTATCTCGACAGCGCAGGATTCACCATAAACGAGCTCGATGCTGTAATACTCACTCACGGCCACATGGACCACATAGGCTTCGTGCCATACCTGTTCAAGTACGGATACGAGGGCCCAGTATACTGCACACAGCCTACGAGGGATCTCGCAGCGCTGCTGCTTAACGACTATACAAAGCTGGTGCAGCGCAGCGGCGGCACGCCCCTTTACGACGAGAAGGATGTCAAGAAGGTGCTGTCACACATGATAACCAGGGACTACGGCGAGGTCACCAACATAACCGACGAGCTTAAGCTTACATACCACAACGCAGGCCACATACTCGGCAGCGCTACCGTGCACCTCCACGTGGGAGAGGGCATGTACAACATAGTGCACACGGGCGACATGAAGTACGGCTTCACAAGGCTGTTCGACCCGACTGACACTAGGTACCCTCGCATAGACACGCTTTTCATAGAGAGCACCTACGGCGGGCCTAAGGACATAACTCCGAACAGGCGCGACGCGGAGGTCAACCTCATGAACATAATAAAGAGGACCATACAGAACAACGGCAAGGTGCTCATACCTCTGTTTGCGGTGGGAAGAAGCCAGGAGCTGCAGCTCGTTCTTGAGAGTTACCTTACCTCAAACGAATACAAGCTCGATGTGCCTGTCTACCTGGATGGAATGATACTGGAGGCAAGCGCCATACATACCGCATATCCTGAATACCTGAAGGAAGGGCTCAGGAACAGGATACTCAACAACCGCTCCCCATTCGAGAGCGAGATATTCGAAGTTGTGAAGGGCGAGCGCGAGGAGGTTTTCGACAAGGGCCCGGGCATAATACTCGCAAGCGGAGGCATGATGAACGGCGGCGCGAGCGTGGAGTACTTCAAGAGGCTTGCAGACGACCCGAAGAACTCTCTTATATTCGTGGGCTACAACAGCTCCAATTCAATGGGAAGAAGGATACAGAACGGCATTTCAGAGGTCCCGCTCCCCAACGAGGACGGCAAGCTGGTTTCAACCAAAGTCAACATGTCGATAAACACGGTAGAAGGGTTCTCCGGACACAGCGACAGGCGCCAGCTCATGAATTTTGTCGAGGCGCTGCGCCCACGCCCCAAAGGGATCTTTACTATGCATGGAGACGAGCAGAAATGTGACGACCTTGCGCGCACCTTTGAGCGTACCTTCCATCTTGATGCAAGGGCGCCTCGCAACCTCGACTCGATAAGGCTCAAGTGAAAGCCCTGCCCTTTGCCCGCCTAACGCCTTTCTCAACTGTTCCATTTTATCGGCGGCAATGGAAATTCAATGGAATAAATAAAAAGGGCTGTGATGTAATAATCATGGTCATTATGCAGTGTAAGCCAATGCTATATGGAAAGAATAAGTCTGCGCGCCTTGGCGCTGCGCAGCAATCAGCTACAAGCTCATGCTACTGGGCAAGCCAGATTTCTTCCTCAATGCAGATAGGCGGTGCAGCATGAAAGCAAAAATCTCATCCTCCACTACAGGAAGGGAGGTAATAGGCACAAACGTCATGCCAGAGAACTACAGGCTGAACTTCATTCCTGACATGAAGAGTTTTACATTCAGGGGTGAGGAGCACATCGAAGCGAAAGTTCGCAAGCCCTCACGCACCATAACTCTCAACTCCAACGAGCTGAAGATAGAGCATGCATCAGTTTCGTGCAAGGGAAAGGAGTACGCAGCTAAAGTGAAATACCAGAAGCAGCTTGAGCGCGTGCAGCTTCTCCTTGATGGAACGGTATCCGGCAAAGTTACAATACACATAAAGTATTCCGGCCTGAACAACGACAAAATGTACGGCTTCTACCGCAGCACATACAAGCTTCCATCAGGGAAGCAAGGCGTGATGCTGACCTCGCAGTTTGAAGCTGTAGACGCGCGTGCGGCGTTTCCATGCATAGACGAGCCCGCGATGAAGGCGACATTCGAAGTGTCGTTCGAGATAGACTCAGATCTTGAAGCGATATCAAACATGCCAGTGGAGCGCTCTTTGCCAAAGGGCAAGAAAACGATCGTGACTTTCATGAAGACGCCGAAGATGGCGCCGTACCTGCTCTACTTATGCGTAGGGAAGTTCGACAGGCTCTCTACCGACTATCGCGGAATAAAGATAAGCGTGATCACAACGCCGGGCAACCTGAAGTACTCAAAGCTGCCGCTCTCCTACGCCAAGGCATTCCTCCAGTTCTACGAAAAGTATTTCGGGATAAGGTACCCGCTTCCTAAAATGGACCTCCTCGCAATACCTGACTTTGCAGCAGGAGCGATGGAAAACTGGGGAGCGGTAACTTTTAGGGAAACGGCGATACTGTGCGACGAATCCAGCCCCCTAAAGGTAAAGCAGAATGTTGCGATAACCATAGCACACGAGTTTGCTCACCAGTGGTTCGGAGATCTTGCTACCATGGCGTGGTGGAACGACTTGTGGCTGAACGAGAGCTTCGCCACGATGATGAGCTACAAGGCGGTGGGAGCGGCTTTCCCGGAGTGGGATGTGGAGAAGAAGTACCTCGAAGACAACTTCAGGGACGCGTTCGCTGCAGACCAGCTGCACAACACCCACCCCATCAGCGTCACTGTCAACAAGCCTGGTGAGATAGACGAAATATTTGACGAAATCAGTTACGAGAAGGGCGGAAGCGTGCTGAAGATGCTTGAGGATTATGTAGGCGATGAGGCATTCAGGAAAGGCGTGTCAAAATACCTCAAGGAGCATGCGTATTCGAACGGCAAAGGAAGAGAGTTGTGGGCGTCTCTTTCAAGTGAAGTTCCAGGAAAGGGAGTCGACAAGCTCGCCGAGAACTGGCTCACCACGCCCGGCTTCCCCTCAGTTACAGTCAAGGCCTCAAGCGGTGGATTCCAGCTTGCACAGCAGGCTTACAAGCTGTCCAAGTCTGATAACCCAAGCAGCGTATGGAGGATACCGGTGCACTACAAGCTGTCGGGCGGAAGGGAGGGAAAGCTCCTGATGGATAGGAAATCCGCCTTCATAAAAGGCAGCGCGGAATGGATCAAGCTCAACTACGGTCAGAAAGGGCTCTACCGCGTGATATACGACAGGGAGATGGTTTCAAGGCTTGGCGAGGCGTGCAGCTCCGGGAAGCTCGGCGATGTGGACGCATGGGGGCTTGAGGAGGACCTTTTCTCGTTGATGCGCACAGGAAGAATGACGCTGAACGAATACGTGGCATATGTCGGCAAGCATTTCATAGGGGTGGGCTACCCACTGAATATCTCGCTGATACTCAACTTCAACTGGATATACTCCATATCATATGACAAGGCTTTCGGAAGTGCGATGCACAACACCAAGTTCAGGATAGCAAAGTCGATCTTCGACAGGTACGGCTTTGAGCGACGCAAAGGAGAGGAGGCAATCGCCCCGCTGCTGCGCAGCGCCGCTATATCCAGCCTCGGAATAGCCGGATACGCTCCTGTTGTCGAGCGTTGCAGGAAGCTCGTGGGCAGCCCGAAGCTCGCAAAGGATCTCTCAGATATACGCTCCGCAGTGTACTCGACGTTCGCGTGGAACGGCGGCGCCAAGGAGGCTGAGAAGTTGCGCAGCTTGTACCTTTCATCCAAGATACCACAGGAGAGGAACGAGCTCCTTGTGGCGATGTCGATATGCAAGCAGCCGGCACTTGAACTGAAGGCTCTCAATTTCTCGATGTCGGACAAGGTGCGCCTTCAGGACAAGTTCGTGATCCCCTCCATAGTTGGCACCAGCCCGGTCGGGAAGGACGTGATCTGGGGATGGCTAGCAGAGAACTGGAAGGAGCTGCTCGATATGTACGATCAGGGAACGCACATGCTGATGCGCATAGTTGAGAGCCTGTCAATGCAGTCTGACAGGGCGGTGCGCGACCAGATAGCTGCGTTCTTCTCAAAGAAGGAGAACATGCGTGACGACATAAAGAGGACCGTGCGCCAGACGCTTGAGCTGATAGACGCGAACGTAGCCTTTATGGAGATAAACGGCAGGACAAAATGATCCAATGCAGCCATTAGCATATGCGTACTACGCTTATCTATCGCTTGTCGCCCTGTCATTCCTCGGCCTGATGGCAATCAACCTAAGGCGCCCCGGGCGTTCCGCAAGCTATCCTGCCATAAATTCCTGCCCTTCATGCCTTGTCATAGTGCCTTGCAGAGGCGTAGACATCGGCCTCAAGGGCAACCTGTCCTCCCTTTCCTCGCAGGAATATCCCGGCAGATGCAAAGTGCTGGCTGTTGTGGATTCGGAAGACGACGCTGCTGTGCAGCACATAAGGGCGGCAGGGCTGGATTTCATCGTCTCGGATCAGCAGGGCAAAGGCAGCGGAAAGGTGCGCGCAATAGCTTCTGCGATAAAGCGCAATCCTGATTATGAAATTTATGCAGTGGCTGACTCTGACGTCAGGTTTCCGAATGATTGGCTGCGAAAGCTTGCCTCCCCGTTCTCCGATGGCAAGGTAGGCGTCTCGACAGCCTACCCACTTTTCAAGCCCGTTGGGGGCTTTTGGTCAAAGGTGAAGATGGTTTGGGGACTGGTCGGAAACGGGCTCATGGAATCTGAACTGACACGCTTCTCCTGGGGTGGCTCTATGGCTTTCCGTTCGTCACTAATGCAGGGCGGCGAAATTGAAGAATTCACGAAGTCGCTATCGGATGACATAGCGATAACTCGCCTAGCAAAGTCAAAAGGCATGTCTATAGCCTATGTGCCCGATACGCACATATCGGTAGACACGGATGACAACTTCTCCAGATTCTCCGAATGGGCGAACAGGCAGACCGCGCTCACGCTTCTCGGATACAGCAAGAATTTCACGTACGGCATGCTCTTCTATGGTGCGTCGATACTGGTATTCGCATCTGCGATAGCGCTGACAGCGCTCTACGGCGCCTTGGGCGCAATCCTGTTCCTGCCGACTGCAATAGGGATGGCAAAGACGTACCGCAGGGTGGGCAGCAGCGATCCTGTGATAGGCCTAATATACATCTTCATAAATTTCATCTACGTGGCTAACCTGGTCAAGGCGCGCCGAATGAAAAGAATAACATGGCGCGGGAGAAGCTACGGGCTTGAGCAGTGAGTGTGCACAAAAGCGCTAAAAACCTTTGTTGCGTTTAAACAGCGAGTGCTACGATGGTCGGTGTTGCCTGCCAAACAGCTGCGCGCGTCGCGCTTTGATGGCAGCAAGCGCTATAGCTATTCCTTCCGTTCCAGATCCGTGCAAGCATGCCATCCTGTCTGGACAATGTGAAATTTTCGCTTACAAGGTAATTTTATGAAAATACTGCAGCTTGACGTGAACAAGATAGAATATGAAGCAGTGAAGCCTGAGGCAAGCGTGTACGAGCCCGATGACAAGAAGAGGCACGTTGTGAACGATGCTCTCGTCCTTCTGGTATCCTTCGAGAAGGGAGACAGCAGCGAGCTCGCACGAAAGGCGGTAGACGATGCGGTAGCGTTTGCGAAGAAGCAGAAGCTATCAAGGATGGTGATATACCCGTTCGCGCACCTCAGCGGCAACCTTGAAGGGCTGGAGAAGTCAAAGGCGCTGCTCGAGGAGATGAGGTCTCTCGTTCCCAAGGATGGAATCGAGTTGCATTCCGCGCCGTTTGGCTGGAACAAGCAGCTCAGCATAGACATAAAGGGCCATCCTCTTGCAGAAATGTCCAGGTCGTATTCTTCCGGGGAGCATAAGGAGCAGGAAGCGCAGCCGAAGCCGGAGCAAAGGCGCAAGGTCGACCTGTCCATAGTGAAGAAGGCTGACTGGTCCGGCTTGCCTGACAAGGACCACAGGAGCATAGGTGAGGCGATGGACCTGTACAGCTTCCAGGAGGTGAGTCCAGCTATGGTGTACTGGCATCCCAACGGCCACATAATCTACAGGGAGCTCGTCAGGCTGATGAGGGAGAAGGAGGAGGACTACGGCTACAGGGAGATAAGCACCCCTGCACTGGCAAACATAGCGCTATGGCACGTCAGCGGCCACATAGACCACTACAAGGGCGACATGTTCATTTTCGAGGACAAGTTTGGTGAGCTCGGCCTAAAGCCAATGAACTGCCCTTCAACCATACTGATATACAAGTCTAGGAAGCGCAGCTACAAGGAGCTCCCTATGAGGCTTTCTATATTCGACAAGCTCTACAGGAGCGAAAGGAGCGGGACCGTGACCGGGCTGTTCAGGGTAAAGGAGCTTACGCAGGACGACGCCCATATATTCATAACGGAAGAGCAGCTGCAGTCCGAAGTCACCAACTACCTGAAGATGCTTGTAGAGACTTACGAGGTGTTCGGGCTGAAGTACAATGCCAACCTGTCGACGATGCCCGACGACCATATGGGAGACGAGGCTCTCTGGGAGCGCGCAACAAACGCCCTCCGCCAAGCTCTCGAAGAGAGGAAGATACCATACGGCGTAAAGGAGAAGGACGGCGCGTTCTATGGCCCCAAGATAGACTTTGACATAACCGACTCTGCCGGGAGGCTGTGGCAGTGCGGGACACTCCAGCTCGACTACCAGCTCCCATTGAGATTCAAGCTCGAGTATACTGGCGAGGACGGGAAGCAGCATTCGCCAATCATACTGCACAGGACAGTGATAGGCTCGATAGAGAGGTTTACCGGGATCATGGTCGAGCACTTCCAGGGAAGGTTCCCCACTTGGCTCGCGCCGCTGCAGGTTAAAATAATACCGATATCTGAGAAGCAGCTAAAGTACGGCGAGAAGATCTATCGCGAGCTCAAGAAGCACAGGTTCAGGGCTGAGCTCGACTCTTCAGACAGGACGCTCGAGTACAAGATACGCGACGCGCAGATGCTTCAAGTGCCATACTCCATAATAGTTGGGGGCAAGGAGGAGGAAGCCCTGGCCATATCGGTGCGCTCGCGCGACGGCAAGCAGCGCCAGGGGATGAAGCTGGAGCAGTTTGTCGATGCGCTTTCGTTAGAGATAGGCAAAAGGGATAAAGAGCTTGGCATAACAAAATAGCATCATGGGAGGCGACAGCGCAGCCGAAGGCTGCCCTTTCTGCTCGATACTCGCAGGCAAAGCTTCTGGAACAGTGGTGTTCAAGGAGGAGCTGACCGCGTGCATACTCGACAGGAGCCCTGTTTTCCTGGGGCATGCGCTGATCATGCCACTGAAGCACTACGCACTTCTGAAGGACGTCCCTGCTAAGGTACTGGCAGACATGCAGCTTCGTGCCAAGATGCTGTCAGAAGCTATGGAGGGATCGCTCAAGTGCGACGGCACGCTCATAATACTGAACAACAAGGTGAGCCAGAGCGTGAACCATGTGCACATGCACGTAATACCTAGGAGGTACGGGGACGGGCTGAAGCATTTTATGTGGCCAAGGCGTACCTACGCTTCGGACGAGGAGATGAGATCGATGGCTGAAGAAATCTCAAAGGCATATAAATCCATAAAGGCATAACCCTACAAAACTGTGAAAGAATGGCAAAAACACCGTCGCGAAAGAAGGCAAAGGAGGCTTCGGAGCAGCATGCAGTCTCAGCGGTATTCATGGCTGACAATGTCGATTCGATGTCAAAAGGGCTGGTAGATCCTTCTACTATAACCTATTCCGAGAAGCTAGTCTCTGCCATCCGAGACCGGCCCATATATTCGGTGTCGCACAAGAACGACATGGACGGGGTGTCATCGTCTGCATTGCTTCACAAGTTTTATTCGGTTCCAACAGAAAGGATAAAATTCATGGAGTACTCTGACGCCAGCTACAACGAGGTCGCGCAATGGCTTACTGGAAAGGGCATAAGCAATTCCGTTGTGGTGTTCACTGACATAGGCATAAATCCAGGTGCATTCAAGCTGTTCCAATCAACTCTGCTCACGCTGAAGCAGAAGGGCAACATGGTGGTGTGGCTGGACCACCATCCGTGGGAGCCAGAGCAGGTAAACTTCTGTGCCGAGAACGTTTCTTACCTTGTTGCCGGGGAGAACAGGCTCATGTGTGGTGCCGACCTCACATACAATGTGCTGTGCAGGAAGCTTGATTCTGACGGGAAGGGTGAGAGGCTCACCGCGCTTGCACATCTCATGGACTTCAACATAAGGAGCAAGTCCACAGATTCACTGACTTTCAGGCTTGCCGAAGCAATAACCTACATGCTCTGGGCCGGGAAGGACGCGGAGAACCTGCTCAGGCGCATGGTGCCGATGGTCGCGGAGCTGGATTTCGGCAATCGCTTCATAGTGAACAACGCAAGGAAGTATCTTGAGGAGGAGAAGGTTAACCTGGAAGAGCTTCTTTCAAGCGCAAAAACTTTTAGCGTTGGCAAGCACAGCATAACGATAGGCTTTGGGAAGAGGCTGCAGAGCACAGCCGCCTGCGAGGCTCTTATGTCAAAGAGCGGCTCAGACATCTCTGTATTTGTAAATTATCTAGAGGAACGCTGCTCACTGCGCAGCAAGAGCGGCGTGGACTGCTCGTACATAGCCAAGGCGATGGGGGGCAACGGCCATCCACAGGCTGGCGGGTTCGCTTCTCCCTCATCAGAGTATACTGGCTTCAATGAGAAGGGGAGGGCTAAGCTTGTAAAGCGCATCGTTGAGGTCGCAACCGCATAATGCCCCAAATCGCAGCAAAACCAAAGCTTCCTAATAATTTATAACGTTAAATCCAGCAATACCCAAAGAATAAAAACCTGAACTGTAAAGAGTCTTTAAGCAAGAAATTCACAGTGGTCAATTGCCCGAACAATCAAGATTGATAAACGGCCTGATATTCAGGCTCGTGAGGAAGCACATAGCAGGCCCAACATACAGCTCAGCGCTGAAGATAGTGAGGGCGCTGGACCAGGAGGGGATGGGCACCACCATAACCTTCCTCAATGAGAACGTAAAGGACCAGGCAAAGGCGAAGTACAATACAAACACGTACATACACGCGATGAAGCAGGCATCGCGCCTCGGCCTGCATTCAAGCATATCAGTCAGGCCTAGCCAGATAGGCTTCACCATAAACAACGGCTGGTTCGAGAAGAATCTCTCGGAGCTGGCGTCTGCAGCTAAGGATTATGGCATAACTGTCTGGCTCGAGAGCGAGGAGGGCATAACCCCAAAGGAGGTGCTGGAAGCATGTGCATCGCAGCCGTGCGAGTCGCAGATAGGGCTGGAGATACCAATGCAGCTCAATGAGAAGGACATGCAGTTTGTGCTTGGCAGATGCAGCAAGCTGAAGCTCATTACCTCTGGATACAAATCCGAGAGGAAGCCCCACGTGCGCCATCACGACGAGAAGGTGGACAAGGTGCATGCGTACTGCAGGGACATAGCGATAATGGCAAAGAAGTGCAGCAAGATATACATCCATGATTCCGATGAAAAGGTGCTGGCAAAGGTCGCTTCAGAAAGCAAGCAGTACAGGAAGAGCATCGTATTCGAGCTGCCGCTCGGGTACAGCAAGCGCTGGAAGACAAAGCTCGCTGCGATGAAGCTAAACCTGAACGCTTACGTCCCTTATGGGAAAGACTGGGCGTCGTATGCGCTTTACAGGCTTACCGATGGCCACATAAGGGAGATAGCTGCATCGGTGCTGAAATACAAGAACGAGAGGCAGTCAGATGGAGAAGAAAACGGCCAATAAGACCTACGTAGACGCAATAACGGGCGCGACGAGCGGCCTCGGCAGGCTTGTAGTCAGCCGTCTTCTGGATTTGGGCGACGAAGTCAGGTCGATAATAAAGACGATGCCGATGAACGAGCTCACATGGGCGTACATACCTGCAGGGACCATACCCTACATATCGGACCTGACGCAGAACGAAAGCGACAACTTCGGCACAATGGTATCTGCGCTTAAGGGAGTTGACAGGGTGTTCCACATAGCCGGAGCAAGCTACAACTCGGCCAATACTCCTGAAGAGCTGAAGAGGAAGAACGTGATAAGCACAGAAAACCTGCTCAGCGCCCTTGTGGAGGCCAACCGCGAAAGGAAGAAGGTGAGGTTCGTCTATGCGAGCAGCGTAACGGTTTACAATTACAAGCGCACCGGCGAGATACTTACTGAGCAGTCCGAGCCAAAGCCTTCATCACCGTATTCGCAGAGCAAGTACATAGCAGAGCGCATAATAGAGTCGTTCTGCAAGGCGCATCCAGAGATAGAGTACACAATACTGCGCTTTGGGACGCTGTACGGGGCTGAATACGCCAAGCCCTCGTTCTGCAAGATATTCGAAATGGTGAAGCGGGGCAACATGCGCTACATAGGCAGCGGAGACAACCACCTCACTTTTATACATGCTGAAGACGCAGCAGACGTGATGTGCTCCTCCGCCGAGAACCCCAAGGCGGCAGACCAGGTGTTCAACATAACGGAAGGCAAGCCCTACACGCAGAAGTACCTGATAGACCTTGTAGCCAAGTACATGGGCGTGTCTCTCTCAGACAAGCACATAAACCCTCTTATAGCAAAACTTGGCGCAAAGACGAAGGGGGTCAACAAGGATGAAATGGACTTCCTGCTGAGCGACCGCATCGTAAGCATAGACAAAGCAAAGTCGCTGCTTGGATTCTCTCCCAAAAGGAGCATGGAGAAGGACGGAGTCAAGATGATAGACGTATGCAAAAGCGCATCATAAATCCTCTTTAAACGGTAGATACGATGAGAAAAGGAAAAGTTGAGACGTACATGCACGAACTTCTCGACGAGAAGGGTTCGATACTGATAAGCCTTATAGACCCTGTGGACTACAGGAACGCAAGCGATGCAGTCAGCGTTGCGGCAGGGGCCGCGAAGGGCGGCGCAGACATAATACTTATAGGCGGGAGCATCGGTGCGCAGGGAAACCTGCTTGATGACGTAACCGTGCAGATAAAGGAGAAGGTGGAGGTCCCGGTAATACTTTTTCCGGGAAACATCGCGACTGTCACGAAGCATGCAGACGCGATATACTTCATGTCGCTTCTCAACGCGAGGAACCCCTACTGGATAACGCAGGCGCAGATGCTCTCCGCTCCGCTGATCAAGGGCATGGGCATAGAGCCTCTTCCTCTTGGCTACATAGTCGTATCCCCAGGAGGGACAGTGGGCTGGGTCGGCGACGCAAATTTTGTCCCGAGGGAGAAGCCGAAGATAGGCGCCGCACTTGCAATGGCTGGCGAGTTCATGGGCAACCGCTTCATACTTACTGATACTGGCTCCAATCCGGCGCTTCAGGGCTCTGGCCCTATACCCCCGGAATTCGTGCGCACAGTCAAAAGCGCGATAACCGTGCCATACATAGTCGCGGGAGGGATAAGGACGAAAGAACAGCTTGCGCAGACATATGCGGCAGGTGCAGACGCTGTGCAGATAGGCACTGCGTTCGAGAAGGCATCCGACGCCGAAAAGCTTTCGAAGAGCTTTGCCGCAGTCGCAAAGGCCGAAGGCCTCAAGAAAAAGAAAAACATGTGAATAAGGTGCACGACATAACATATCTCGACATGCTGCAGCTCTCGAGCGAGCTGAAGCGCTTCGAGGGTGCCAGGATAGAGAAGTTCTACAGCCTGGGTGACGGAGTTTTCAGGTTCAAGCTCTCAAAGCGCGGAGAGCAGCAGTACGCCCTAGTCGTGAAGCTGTGCGCGTACGCATGCATAACCAACCTCGAGGAGAAGTCGGATTCAATAGACCAGTTCACCGCAGCGGTGCGCAAGCACATCTCCGGCGCAATGATAAGCTCGATATCGCTGTACAACGACGACCGGATACTCAGCATAAGTTCGAAGAAAGGCGATACGGAGTTCAACATTCTCATAGAGATGTTCGGCAAGGGCAACCTCATAGTGACTGACAGGGTCATGAAGATACTCTCGTGCTACATGAGCCACGTCTATAAGGACAGGTCGGTGAGGCCGCGCGACACGTATCTCCCGCCATCGACACGTTCGATAAGCACCGGAGATCCGGACTTCGTTGAAAAGTTCCTTTCAGGAATGAATAACTACAAGGGCAAGACCGCTTTACAGTCGGCGTCGCGTCTCCTCAACATGGGCTCCGTATACGTATCAGAAGCGTTCAATAGGGCCGGGCTTGATGCTGAGACAGAGAAATTGCAGGAGGTGGAGGTTGCGTCGCTTGCAGGCAAGATAAGGGAGATTGCTTTCGAGGCACAGGAGGGGAAGGTCTACCTATTAAGGAGCGACGGGCGGCTTGAAGACTACATGCTGTGCAAGCCAAGCGCAAAAGAACTGGAGGTGGAGGAGCGCAGCGGCCTCCTTGAAACCCTCTCTGAGTTCTACGCCATTGATGCAATGTCCGTGAAGGAAGAGAAGAACGAGCGGGCAGAGGAGCTTGAGAAGAGCATAGAGAAGCAGCTCTCCTATCTCGACAGCGTAGATAAAGAGATCATGGAAAACAAGAGGAAGGGCGAGCAGGTATACAACAACATGGTGAGGTTCAACCAGCTGATAGCCTACATGTCTAAGGAGAGGCGCGCTACGCTTGAAGAGGTTCAGGAGCGTTTTCCAGACCTGAAGATACTATCAATTGACAAGAAGAACCGCAGGATAAAGGTGGAAGTGGATGCCTGAAAGAATAAAGATTACTTTTTTGGGAACTGGCGGCTCAATACCGACAATCGAGCGCGGCCTACCTGCAATGTCCCTCGAGTACAACGGCGCGGTTTACCTCTTTGACTGTGGCGAGGGCACACAGATGCAGATGCTCAGATACGGAGTCAACGCACACCGCATCAGGGCCATATTCATAACGCACATGCACGGCGACCACGTCATAGGGGTAGCCGGCCTGATAAGGTCGATGGCGCTTTATGGAAGGACAGATCCGCTAGAAATATTCGTGCCAGATGGGGAAGAGGGCAAGCTCGAACCGCTTCTTACGTTCGACAAGGTAAAAATAGGCTATCCAATTCTGATCAGGAAGACGAGGAGCGCCGCGCTCTACAAGGGAAAAGATTTCACAGTATCTGCGTTCGCTCTGAAGCACACCGTAAAAACTTTTGGATACAGGTTCAAGGAGGATGACAGGCTCCATTTTGACAAGCAGAAATGCGCAAAACTCGGCATAAAGAAGGAGATGTTCACAGAGATACAGAAGAAGGGAAAAATAATGGTTGGCAAAAAGCTTATATTGCTGAGCGGCGTTACAACTAAGGAGAAGGGCAGGTCGATAGTGTACGCGACCGATTCAAGGCCGACCACTTCGACGATAAACGCTTCAAAGGGCGCTGACGTGCTAGCACACGAGGCGACATATTCAAGCGAACTCGCGAAGCTCGCCAAGGAAAGGGCGCATTCGACGTCGGAAGAAGCGGCTAAGGTCGCAAAGTCTGCAGGAGTTTCCCTTCTGGTGGTATTCCACGTGAGTGCAAGGTACTCAAAGGTAAATCCTCTCGAGCAGGAGGCGAAGAAGGTGTTCAAGAACACAATGCTCGCGTATGACGGAATGGAGTTGTTGCTGTGAAACGGGCTCGTAGTCGAGTGGCAAGACGTTCCCTTGACATGGGAAAGATCCGGAGTTCAATTCTCCGCGGGCCCACTAATTTTCATTGTTGCTACGTTAGTCTGACTGCACGGAAGCAATAATAATTTGAATAAATACATTTAGGATGAGTGCGATGCAAGCGATAAAACCACGAAGGTTAACCGAGGGCGATACGATAGCTGTAGTTTCGCCTTCCTCTGGAGCTGCAGAACGTTATCCACATATATATGAGAATGGCCTCAATAACATAAGGAAATACCTGCGCCTTGAAGTGAAGGAGTGTGATACAGCAACAAGAAGCAATGAATATCTTTATACGCACCCTCGCGAGCGAGCTGAGGACATAAACAGGGCTTTCGAAGACAAGGATGTAAAAGCCATATTTTCGAGCATAGGTGGCGATGATTCAGTAAGAATACTCGATTACCTAGACATGAAGGCAATAAGGAAAAATCCGAAGATCCTAATAGGCTTTTCCGACTCAACAACTTTCCTTGATTACATACACTATAAAACAGGCCTTATCACATATAACGGTCCCTCCGTAATGGCAGGATTTGCGCAGATGGAAAGCCTTCCAAGCTCATTTACTCAAATGCTAAAAAGATTCCTTTTCGATCCTGTTGACAAATATGAATATTCAAGTTTTTTATTTTATTCTGACGGGTATCCTGAGTGGTCAGAAAAAAGGAATGTAGGGAAAATAAATATGAAGCATAAGAACGAGGGATGGCATTGGCTACAGGGCAAAGTTTCGGCGAAAGGCGAACTTTTCGGCGGTTGTGCCGATGTTCTCGAGTTTATGAAAGGTACTCATTTCTGGCCTGAAAATGGCTTTTGGGATGGGAAAATACTTTTCTTAGAGACATCTAAGTATGTGCCCTCTCCGGACACAGTAAAGTACTGGGTAAGTAACTATGGCAGCCAAGGGATACTTGAAAGGATAAGCGCATTGCTTGTCGCAATACCATTTGGCTATTCGATAGACCAAAAGATGCGACTTGAGAAAAAAATCATCTCAGTGCTGGATACTGAGTTTGGCATAGACAGAATCCCTGTTGTTACGAATATGGACTTCGGTCATACAGACCCTAAGTTTATATTGCCGATAGGAGCTGTTGCCGGGGTGGATCCAATCAAAAAGCGGTTCAGGCTTTTGGAGAAACCCGTCGCTTGAGCGCTATCGTTCGGATCTTGGAAAGCCGCCTACCAAATCACTGCTTGCCGCCCTTCCTCTTTTCTTTAGCCTTATTGCTTCCATCCGGCTTGTCGGGATTCTGGTACACGTTCTTGTATACGTCCTGTATGCCCATTACCCCTACCGGGGTTGGTATGCTGAAACCCTTGCTCTCGGTAGGTATGAACACCATTAGGTTCTTTCCTGTCAGGCTTATCTCATACATCATGTTGAGCGACCTGAGCTGCATTGCATAGATGTCCTTGTGGTACTTCTCCGCTGCTTCAAGCATCTTGTCCGCTGCGAGGGATTCGCTCTCTGCGAGTATGACCCTCGCCTGCTTCTCCCTGTCTGACGTAGCCACCCTTGCCATCGCGTTCTGCAGCTCCTGCGGTATCGTGACGTCGCGTATCTCAACGGAGATAGGTATTATGCCCCAAGGGCTTATCCTTTCCTGTATCAACTCTTTTATGTTCTCCCCTACCATGTTCCTTCCGGCGAGCATCAGAGAAAGCTCGTTCTTTCCTATAACATCCCTGAGTGCGGTCTGCGCCGCTAGCTGAACCGAGCTTATGTAATCCTGAACCTCGAGAACTGCCTGCTCTGGATTTGTCACTCTCCAGAAAAGTATTGCCTCTACGTCCACAGGCACGTTATCCTTTGTCAGCGTCTTCTCGGCGCTGAAAACGGTGCTTATGACCCTGAGATCCACGTTTATAGGAGTCCTGTCTATGAAAGGCATTATCGCGAAAATTCCAGGCCCTATTATGCCGGTATACCTTCCGAACCTCAGCACCGGCATCCTGTCCCACTGCTTCACAACCCTTATCGACATTGACATTACGAGAAGAAGCGCTATTATCCCAATGATTATGCCGCCAAATACGCCTATCGCTATGCCTGCAAGCACTCCTATTGCTATTATTATCAGTATGTCTATTACAAGCGATGTTGAGCCTGCGAAGCTCTTTGTAGGAATAGGTATCTCGTTGTTTTCATCCGCCACAGAAGCACCATGGTGCTATCTCTGCCAAAAGCTTTATGCCATTCGTTTTTTTGCGTTTTTTCAAAACGGATAAATTATTATCCTTCCAAACAGTAATATGCGAAATTCCGCGAACCTGGATGACATAATGTCAGACATAGCGGAAAGGGAGGAGCTTGAGGCGCGCCGCAACATATCGGAAAATGGAGATGATGACGATGCAGTGGCAGATGAATCTGTTTTTAGCAGCAGCGATGATGTTGTATCCTCGCAATCGCAAATGAAAAAGGTAGGCGATGTCGAGCGTTTCTTCAAGAAGATAGGAGTTGCAGCAGTGAGCCTGACTGCAAGCATTTCTGTTGGCGATACTATAGAGATACGCGGCTCAAGCGTTTTCAGGACCACTGTCGAAAGCATGCAGATCGAGCACGAGGACGTGGAATCCGCTTTGCCTGGCGATTCTATAGGGATAAAGCTTGCGTACGAAGTCAAGGCTGGGGACGAGGTCTACCTCGTAGAATGACGGGTCGGTTTGCCTGCTGCGGCGATTATCTCAAGTATAAGCCTGTAGGCAAGATACAGCGTCATTCCACTCCTATCATATTCCGGAACGACTTCCATGATGTCAAATCCGATTAGGCCCTTCTTCGCCACAGACTTGGCAAGATAGACTGCCTCATTGGCGCTCAATCCTGCGGGCTCGGGCTCGGTAACTCCAGGGGCGAATGCCGGGTCCACCGCATCCATGTCTATTGACAGGTATGTCCTTCTTTTGAGGATTGCGCCAATCTTCGCGGCTGCTGCTTTGATTCCTATGTCAGCTATCTGCAGAGGCGTGATCACCTTTATGCCGCACTTCTTTATGTTGTCTATTTCCTCATCTTCAGGAGTTCTCAGCCCTATTATGACGCTTGACTTCGGGTCGAATGACGGTATGCTGAGAAGGTCGTTTACAACTGAGCCGAAATAGCTGCCCCTTGAGCTTATTATGTCAGGATGTGCGTCGAAATAAGCCACTCCGAATTTGCTCCTGGGGTTTATCCCCTTCAGTATGTCGTACGTAACGGAATGGTCGCCTCCTATGACTATCGGAATTTTCCCCTTCGATGCGATGATGCCTGCGTATTCAGAGGCGGCATTCCGGCTCCTGTTTCCCGCATCGCAGACTCTCGCATCAAGCTTGTGCATCTCAGGCTCGAATAGCGATTTCTTCCCGCTGTGGAATACTGCGCCTATCTCATTCCTCGAAACGAAATTCCTTATGGCGTCAGGAGCCTTGCTGCTCCCCTTCCTATAAGCGCTTCCGGAATCGTCCGGCACTCCAAAGACTACGAAATCTGCTTCGCCTTCTGTGGAATTGCTTATCGGAAGCTTGAATTTCCTTTCCATAATCACAACCTCCTGGCGCTGTGCCACTGTGCCTCAATTGTCTTTAAACTATCCTGCCTGAACTCGCTGAACGGCATAGCCTTGAATCCAACCTTTGCAAGGTTGGCTGCAAACGCCTCCTGTGCTCCTCCATAGGTCAGTACGAAAGAGGGTGACACTGCGTTCAGGTAGTCGACCGACTGCCAAAAATCCGCGTGGTCACTTAGAGGAAACTGTACATCTGTTCCCATCCTGTAGAGCTTGGCGAATCCGGTCGCAGATGCAGTATAAACACGTTTTGAATGCGCTGCGGAAATTGCAGCTGCAGCTTCGCGCAGCTTTCCCGCTTCTACTATCCCGACGAAGTTCTCTGCGAGCGTCTCCTCGGTGCGCTCAATATCCATGCTCCTTGACAGGAAGTCAAGCCTTGCGCCCAAGCTGTTGTGCATGGCGCTTATCTCCGCTATTCTTGGCGTCACTACTGGAGTAATGCCGAAGCCGTTCATTATGGAGATGAGCTCCTGCGATTTTCCCATGGGGTAGGAGCCGAAAAGGACTATGCCCCTTTTCAGCTTCTGCTTTATCCAGATATCCATCGCAGCTTCAACCTCTTCCCTGTCGTCGAACCTGAATTCTGGGCGCGGATATGTAGAGTCTATTATGGCCACGTCCGCTTTCCTGATCTGTATCTGCTTCGCTATCGCGGATTTCTGCATCTGGAAGTCTCCAGTATAAACGTAATCTATCCCGCTATCGTAATCCGATGCGAAAAGCTGCTTAGAGCCGAGCATATGCCCTGCATCAAGAAGCCTGATCCAGTCCTTCCTCTCCTCAAGCTTCTTCGGCTTGATCTTGTAAGCGCCGAGAAGCAGAGAGGTCTCATCGCTCGCGAGTATGTTCCCGGACCTCGCAGAGGCTATGTGGTCCGTGTGTGCGTGCGATATAAAGTTTATTGAGGCACCGCTCTCCCGCCTATCAAGCGATATGCCTAGTCCGTTTACGTTGAGCAGGTGGTCACCGGCTCTACTTCCCATGCAATCTTTTTAACACTTTCCGGACGCAGTTGCTGCAGTAACCGTGCTGAAGCGGAATCAGCTTACAAGCATCACTGCACAACCTATTTAGAATTTATCCGAGCAAATTTACTGTTCTAAATCTATAGTGATGATATGGTAGAAGACTTGATAATAATAGGTTCAGGCCCGGCTGGGCTTACTGCTGCTATATACACAGCAAGGGAGGATTTCAAGCCGCTCGTGATAACAGGGCTCAGCTCCGGCGGACAGCTGCTTCTCACGACAAAGGTTGAGAACTACCCAGCGTTCCCCGACGGGATAGACGGGCCAGAACTTGTGGAGAGCATGCGCAAGCAGGCTGAGAAGTTCGGCGCCAGGTTTGCCAACGAGGATGTTGTAGACATAGACTTTTCGTCAAAGCCCTTCAAGATAAAGACCAGCTCAAGCGAATACGAGGCAAATTCTGTAATAATAGCTACAGGGGCATCAGCCAAATGGCTTGGCATACCATCTGAGCAAAAGTACATAGGCAAGGGAATAAGCAGCTGCGCCACATGCGACGCCCCATTTTTCAAAGGCAAGAACGTGGTAGTCGTTGGCGGCGGCGACACGGCGATGGAAGATTCGCTATTCCTAACGAAGTTCGTCGAGAGCGTTACTATAGTGCACAGGCGCGCCGAGTTCAGGGCGAGCAAGATAATGCAGGGCAGGGTGCTTTCAAATCCAAAGATAAAAGTCGTCTGGGACAGCGAAGTCTCAGAGA
>JAMCZI010000016.1 GCA_023485545.1 Candidatus Martarchaeota archaeon | reverse complement strand
TGTAGCAATACCTATGGCAGCTCAAAGCCTTTTGCAAAAGTGGTTTCAAGCGGAAGCTACAGTGTTTCACAAAACATATACCCTTTGATATCCGAATCAGAGCCACGCACAGTCTACGGGGCAATATGCGGAATAGGGGTTTACGTAGAGGGCAAAAATATTGAGATAAATTGCAATGCAAACCAGATAAACAGCACATTGTCTGGGTTTTATGTGAATAACTCTGACAATATAACAATAGAGAACTGTAACCTCAATGGAGGCGGCATAAACATAGTCAATTCAACCAATGTAACTTTCTATAACACCCGTTTAAACGGTTCGCTAGGCAACATTACCAACGGCATAACAGTGAATAATTCTAATTACCTATCCTTCTACAATACCATTGTGTCCGGCTATAAAAACAGTCATATAATTACCAATTCGAACAACGTGGAATTCTCAAACCAACCACAATCCTCTACGACTATAGCGCCAAACACTAATTCTACAACAGTAAAAAATGAACTCCATTCCGACAAAACCCTTCAAGATACAATACTTATAATGTCAATTGTGATAATAGCAGTGGCATACGTATACGCATTCGCAAGGTTCCAGTATAAGCCGTCAAAGAAGATGGCCAAAAATCTCCCAACGCAATACCGTAAGAAAGCCTGGCATGCAAAAAAGAGGGTTAATCATTAAGTTGAGGAAATGCTACCATTTTTATACCTGATAAATCCCGCATCAGAGTTAATCAACTACTTCAAACTGGATTTCGAAGTATACTTCTACTACTATGCTGCACTGCTTGCTGCGCTTATAATTGCAATCGCCATTGCAGCACCAAGCCTTGCGAAATACTCTCTAAAAATAAGGAAACGCAACCTAGGAATATTGGCCCTAATAATAATTGCATTCTTTGCATCTGAAATCATTTTTGTTACTCCATTTCACTTGATATACAATGATGAATACATATATGAGAGCATCGCAAAAACCATGCTATACCAGCACGAATTTGGGATCTGCAGTTTCTCAAGTCAGTTATACTGTATCCCTGGAACGATAGGGATTTTCCACCAACCTGGCGGGTGGCCTTTAATAGAGGCTGTAGGATTTTCGATTTTCGGTGTTTCCAACAACGTGGCTTTTGATACTAACCTGCTTTTTGGGGCATTAAGCATATTCTTGATATTCCTGATTTCTATTGAGCTTTTCAGGGACGAGGGAGCTGCAATGCTCGCCTCGCTGATTTTCTCCTTCTTACCCCTTTTTGACACGTACGTCCGGACAGCAATACCCGATGTGTCCACGATGGTGTTTGAACTGCTTACCATATACCTTGGGCTATCTTACATGCGCACAAAGAAAACCTCGATAGGGGTGGCTACTGTTTTTGCAGCTTCATACACTCTCGTAACAAAAGTCGATGGTGTAATAGTAATACCGATGCTGCTCCTGCTCCTTATCTCCAACCGCAACATATTCGAGGGCAGGGCTGCAAAGAGGCAGGTAAAAATATTTGGCACATTAATAGTGCTATTCGTACTCGTGTCATCTCCTGCCCTAATATTCACCTACATTGCGAATCTGCATTCCTTTGGGGCAAACATATCTGCGGGCCAAACCAAGTTCGGACTTTCATATCTGGGTAACAACACGGTCAACAATGCGCTTTTCTTCTTAGGGGCGTATGATTCCATACATGTCAGCAAGTACAACTATGTTTACCATGTGGAATTCCCTGTTGAAATTACGCTGTTGGGCATAATTGGCTTAATCTATCTGGGCAGAAGAGGCATGCGCAGGGAGCTGCTTTTCTTAGTAGGGTGGTTTGCATTGGTATTTATTTTTTATTCGAGCTACTATGCAGGAAGTACACTATACGGACTTGGAGTCGATACGCGATACTATCTTGCCGATTTTGCCGCATTGTCTATAATGGCGGGTGTAGGCGGGTCATACCTTTATTCAAAAGTTGCCCACGGCATAAATGGCCCAAGCAAAAACGGATATGTCAAAAAACAATACATTGCTGTTTTTCTTGCAATCCTGATAATATCACAATCCTTATTTCAGTTCATAACCATAGTTTCACTGCCTCCTTCCAAAATCGCCACATACTCTGCAGAAAGGGCAGACGAGAGTTTCCTGCTGCAGCAATATACAAAGATACCAAGCGGATGCGCAGTGGCGACGTTCAAAGCGCCGTTTTGGTATGTGATGAACAAAAGCAACGTTTACGCCGCATGGCTGCCTCTCCCTGAATATCAGCAGTCAATTCAAAATATATCGCACGGATGCCTGTACTTTGATTACGGTATAAGCTGCTATATCAATTCAACCGCGCAAGGAGGGCCGCAGAATACCCCTTCAACTTGTAATACTATAATGTCCGATTACGTAACCCAACCAGTAAGTACATATAATTATAGGCAATTTGGGTGGAATGTCACTTTTGGATTGTATAAACTACTTGCAAAGCTCAACGAAACTACATAAACCTACGGCTTATAATACAGATTTCCACTGTTCTGTAGATCGACTACAGAGCTCAAGGAAGAACTCCTGTTTTCTACGCTGTAAAAATCGGAATAAAGTTTCATTCCACAGATTGCCGGATCGTATGCCCACTGCTCATCTATGCCCCACAAATTAAAGCTGTTTATCTCATCTATTGAAACTGTGTTTGGTATTACAACGTAACTTCCATTTGCTATCTGATTGCAGTTCGGCAGGTAAATCGTGCCGTAAGCACCGCTACCATAATTTGTCATGCTCACATTTTTGCTGTAACCGAGATAGTAATCTATATACGAAGTATCCAATGTCGGGGCGTAGACATTTATACTTCCGGATGAGCTAATATTCTTAAGTATGCTTGCAGCCGCAATATTGTAATACATAGAATTCCTGTTTAAAATGTAATAATAGTAATCTATTGGCACTGATGTCAATAACAGCACGGCCAGCAACAACACTGCCAACACTATTCCAACTTTGCGCTTTTTCCAATTCATCCTAGCTAGCTCTGCTACCGCAATCCCCAACACTACCAATATTGGTACTTCGGCTATCATAGCAAACCGCATAAGCTTATATATTGGGAAATAATGCGTCGGGCTCATGCTTCCAAATTCCATGTACATCAAAATGAAAACCGACCAGAGCAATGCTGGATATGCTTTCATTCTTTTTTTGTAAACGAGCGCTGCACCTCCAATCAGTGCAAAATATGGGAAAAGTCCGACGTCATTTGGGATAATCCTTTTTACCGAAAAAATTCCAAGATAAATCTGCTTAAGCCCATCAAATGCCTTGCCAATGTTAAATAGTGCTGCATTATATACAACAGAACTGAATCCATACGGGAAATATCCTCCTATATAAAAATCGAGATTTGTGTTTGTATAAAATATTTCGTCAAAACCCCCTGCATTGCTGTAGTACCTGTTTGTGAACAGCATGTTGTAATATGGAATCCCATTAGCGAGAAATATGTTTGCTATTCCAAAAGCAGTCAGGCATGTAAGCAGCCCTATAAAATAATAGTACGGTTTTGCCCTAAATCTTAGCCGCTTCAACTTCATCATTATGGTCTCTATAATTATGGCCAATGAAAGCATCAATATATAGATAAACGCCAACGGATTCACAGATGTTGCAGCAAAACCTACAAATCCGGAAAGCGAGTACAGAATCACGCTGTCCCTATCCCTGCCGTAGAAATACAGTAGAACTGAGAGCGAAATCAGAAGCACAAGAGGCAGCATCGGGCTCGGCGTAGTATTCCACTTTAATGATGACGGATATATGGCAAACAGGAATGCTGATATAAGTCCTGCTTCTGGGCTATGAAACCTCTTTCCCAAAAGGAAAACCACAGGTATGGCAAGAACATAGCATACCAGGTCGTACATTCCGGCTGCTATGTTGTTGTAGCCAAGCAGACCTATCATAAACGCCATTGGGTAGTTATCTAGAAGCCTTATCGAAAAAACGTTTAAGTTTTCGCTAAAATTTCCAGCAAGTATGTTAGGGGCGAATGCCACATACTCAAAATCATCCCCATAAAGGCTCATGCCCTTGAAAAGCAGCGCAGAGACTGTTATCCCAAGCACTATTATCAGCGCCAGGATGTAATACTGGTTTTTTTGGATAAAACCTTCCTTATGCCTTGAATGACCATGTCCCATTGCCAACACTGATCGCTTACTGAAATTTAACAGCCCAAATTATATAAGTGATATATGTCTTTGCTGCATTATCAATACGGTTTATCTATCATAATTAATATACTGCTAACAATACGCCGTATCTGTTGTATATGAAAGCCGGGCCGCTGCTTGATCAGGACAAAACAAATCGATATAAATATGAACGGCTAAGTTAATAACGTGCAGCAGGCTTTGCCTTCAACATGCAGCAGCTTAAGCTTGCAAAGGTCAAATGGCAAAGTTCTAATGGCTGTTAGCGGTATAGGTACAAAATGGTGTTCTGGTTGGAGGTTGAAGGCTACATAGTTGACATAGACTATTGGCAATTTAGGGGAACTATGTCCATACGGCTATTCGTGAAATCTTCGGACGGAAAGCCTTTTGCACTGTACGACCCCTCGTTCAAGCCTTATTTTTACGTGCTTCCGAACGACTGGAAGAACTCAGGGATTATAGAATCCACTCGGGTAATGGACTCCGGAAAGGAGTTGAAAGTCGTGTCATCCGAAGTTGTGGAAAAGTCGCTGAACGGCCCAAATAAAAAGTTCATAAAAGTTTTCGTGGAGTCTCCGTCATCAGTCCCAAAGCTCGCAGCGCACATGTCAAGGTACGGCACATGCTATGAGAGCGATATACCATTTGCTAGACGGTATGGCATAGACAAAGACATAACTCCACTTGTGCCATACAGCTTTGTTGCAGAGGAAGCTGAGGATGGAATTATCATCAAGGAGATGCATAAGCTCGATAATCAAATAGACCTTCGCCTAAACACCATGCACTTCGATATAGAGACGTACAACCCGCTTGGCTTCCCGAGGCCCGAAAAGGACCCTGTTATAATGATAAGCTATTCATACGTCTCAAATGGCAAGGCAGGCAATGCCGTGATGTCTACAAAACGGATAAACAGGGACTTCGCACAGTTTTTTGAAGATGAAGCTAGCATGATAAAGGGCTTCATGTCAAAGGTCTCAGAACTTGACATAGATGTTGTATCTGGGTATAACTCCGCCAATTTCGATATTAAATACCTGATAGAGCGTTCGAAGGCACTAGGGTTCGATTTCAACCTCTCACGTTTCGATGGCGATACGCGCATAGAGAAGCACGGGCTAGTCGAGAAGGTAAAAATAGGCGGCAGGGTGCACATAGATATGTACCTTGTAGTCAAGTTCATTGCAGTCGTCGGAGCAGCAGAGAGCATACTGAAGCTTAACAGCTACAAGCTCAAGGACGTGTACGATGCAATAAGCGAGGACGAAAAGCTTACGGTGGAAAAGACCAAAGGCCAGAAATGGAAGGATATCAATGAGCTATGGACTGGATCTGATGACGATTTGTGCCTTCTGGCTGACTACAATCTCAGCGATTCTGAATCGCTGAAGAAGATATACGACTACTTCATACCAATAATGATAGAAATGTCAAGGGTGTCTGGCAACGTTATAAACGATACTTCGGTCTCAACTACGGGCCAGCTCGTCGAGTACCTTCTCATGCGGTACGCCCAGGCGTTCAACGAGATAATACCAAACAAGCCAGACGAGCGTGAAATACGCGCCAGACTCATGAATCCGATAGAAGGCGCATACGTTAAGACCCCAGACCCTGGCATATATGAAAACCTGTCAATACTAGATTTTAGGGGATTGTATCCCTCCATAATAATAGCGCACAATATAGACCCATCATCGTTGTGTGACTCCTGCACAGAATACTATGAGTCTCCTTCAGGCTACAAGTTTGACAAAAACCGTAAGTCGATAGTCCCTACTATATTGCAGCTGATGATAAACGAGAGGAAGGAGGTTAAGAAGCAGTACAAGAAGAATCCAGGCAACATATTCCTCGGATCAAGGTCGCAGGCGCTAAAGATAACGGCCAACTCTTTCTACGGATATCTGGGCTACGCAAGATCCAGGTGGTATTCTAGGGAGTGTGCATCGAGCGTAACTGCATATGGCAGGCAGTACATACAGGAAACCATACAGAGTGCGGAATCTGCCGGGTTCAAGGTGATATACGGCGATACTGATTCGATAGTCATACTTCTCGGGGATAAGACAGAGGAGGATACGCTAAAGTTCATGCGCGAGTTCAATTCAAAGCTTCCGGGCGCAATGGAACTTGAGCTTGAGGATTTTTACACCCGCGCAGTATTTGTCGGAAAGAAGTCTGAGAAGGGTCCATCCGGAGCCAAAAAGAAGTATGCGATGATATCCAAGAGCGGCCACATAAAAATACGTGGATTCGAACTAGTCAGAAGGGACTGGTCCAAGATAGCTAGGGACACGCAGAGAGAGGTACTTGAAATCATACTCCGTGAAGGAGACGCGGAGAAAGCTGCAATGCTGGTGAAGAACGTGATAAAGCGCCTCCGTGCTGGAGAGGTCCCGATCAGCGAGCTGGCGATACACACTCAGCTGAGGAAGAGCATGGACAGCTACGATTCCAATTCGCCGGAGCTTGCTGCTTCAAGGAAGGCATTCGATTCAGGCCTAAAGACAAAGGAGGAGCTGGAGCACGCGGTGATAAGCTACGTGATAACGAAGAAGGGCAGCACCATATCGGACAAGGCGCAGCTGGAGGAGGTTGCAAAGGATTATGATCCAGAGTACTATATAAACCACCAGATAATACCAGCAACGATGAGAATACTGAAAGAGCTCGACTTTAAGGAGGAGGAGCTGAGCAATGAAGGAAGCCAGAAGAAACTTTGAGATGATCGAATGGAAGAGGAAAGATTGAAGAAAGAAAGGGATGTAGGGAGTGTGTCTTTCAGGGCGCTTAAGAACGCAGCAGCAATGGTAAAGCCTGGTGCTAAATTGCTTGAAATAGCTAATTCCGCAGAGAAATTCGTCAGGGAGCAAGGGTACGAACTCGCGTTTCCAATAAACCTGTCGGCAAATGAGCGCGCAGCCCACTATTCGCCATCTTTCGACGACCAAAGCGTCGTGGGTGAGAACGATGTCATAAAGGTTGATTTCGGCGCCGCTAAGGACGGAATATTAGGCGATTGTGCAGTTACTGTTGATGTATCTTCCAAAAATCAAAAGTTGGTCGAATCCACCGAGCAGGCGCTGCAGGACGCAATCGCCACAGTTCGTTCCGGTGTGGAGGTGGCAAAGATAGGGGCAGCGATAGAGAAGTCCATAAGCAGTTACGGTTTCAAGCCTGTTAAAAATCTCGGCGGCCACGGAGTTGAGGAGCATGATCTTCACGCAGATATTTTCATACCCAACTATGACAACGGGGACGACACAGTACTGGAGGAGGACATGACTATAGCAATAGAACCGTTCGCCACTGACGGAAAGGGAATAGTAACAGAGGAAGACACGTGTGAGATATACAGTTTCGTCGGTGAAGGGCAGGTCAGGAGCCAGCAGGCACGGTCAATGCTCTCAAATATAGCAGAACATTACCCAAGTGAGCCGTTCGCCATAAGATGGCTTGCGGACTCCGGAACATCGCGCTTCGCCCTGTATAGCGCTGTGCAGGAGCTTCTAAGATCCGGCTCAATCGAGCCCCATCCGACGCTCGTAGAATTGGGAAAAGGGATGGTATCGCAGGCAGAGGCCAAGCTGCTCGTCACAAAAGACGGCTGCGAGATACTCACAAAATAAGCTTAAGCGCCTAATGCGTTTGAGCGTTACTGCTGGACCTCTATCTTTGCTTCGAAGTCGTCCAGCTTGAACTGGAATTCCTCATAGCTCTTTATTGCGCCCCTCTTCATAAGGACCTCCCTTGCAAGCAGGTAGTATACAAATGCAAGCGACTTCCTTCCGCGGTTAAGAGGGGCGCAATAAAGAGCTATGAACTTTGTCGAGTTGTCCGTATCGCAAAGCGCTATTATCGGCATGTTGACCTTGCTTGCTTCCTTTACCGCCTGCTTTTCGTTCCTGGAGTCGCTTATTACTATGAGCTTAGGCTCCGAGAAGTCCTCCCTGTACGGGTTGGTGAAAACTCCAGGTGTCACCCTCCCCTTTATGAATCTGGCGCTTATCGCCTCAGAGAACTTCTCTGCAGCTACTATCGCGTATATCCTTGAAGCTGTTACTACTATCTCCTTCGGGTCGTACCTCGAGATCATCTCCGCGGCTGTGCGTATGCGTGTGTCTATCGTCTTGAGGTCTAGCAGGTAGAGCCCGTCCTCCCTCACCTTGTATATGAACTGCTTCATGCCAGGGCTCTTCACCTTGGTGGCAATATGCACTCCCGACTCCAAATAATCGTTCTGGTTTGCAAGCAACTGTTCTTCCATAATAACACTTTTTTGATAAAGCATGGGGCCGCCGAGATTTTCAAGCTAGTGCCTTTTGAATTCCCGAAAAGTATACTCGGGTCGCCAGCACCCCAAGCTGGAAGCCTACCAGGCTAGCAGACGGCCCCACGTATTTCATTTTCGGTCGTAAAAGTTTATATACTCTTTGATTATACTGTCTTCTTTCCCGCATTTATGAACTCGTCTATGAGCTCTATGTTGCTGACGAACATCCTCCTGCAGCAGTACCTATTGACTCCGAGCTCGTCGAGCACCTTGCCTGCGTCCTCGTGCTCCTTGTTCACCCTCTTGTCGTACTCTGCCCACTTGTCGGCTACTACCGCGCCGCAGGTGAAACATCTAACCGGGATCATCATTTCAATCACTTCAACATTATCTGTACGATGTCTGGAATCTCGCCCTTGCCTTCGGCCCTAGGTACTTCTTTGGCTCAACCCTTCTCGCGTCGTCAACTACTATGAACCTGTCGTATTTTAGGTATTCGCTCTTGAGCGCGCCACTTCCGGTGAACTCTATCAAGCCCTTTGCTATCGCGCTCCTCACTGCCTGCGCCTGTGCGCTAACTCCTCCTCCTTTTACTTCGACGTCTATATCAACATCCTTGCTCAAGCTTCTCGAAAGATCTGACAATATGAGCGGTTCAAGCATAAGGTGTCTCCTCTCGCGCGGCTCCAGCATGTCCATCCTGACTCCGTTTACCCTGACTATGCCCGAGCCCTGCTTCACCGTTGCCCTTGCAACTGCCTCTTTCCTCTTTCCGGAGATGCGGACGATCTTGGCCTCCTTCTTGGTCGAAGGCTTCTTAGCCCTCTTGGGCTTCTTCTCCTGCGTCTTTGCGGTTTCAACGTTCTCTGCATCTGCCATAAGAATCACATCTTGCTATCATATCCTAGAAGCTTAGACAGCTCCGAGAGCTTTATGGACTTTACATACATGCCCTTCTGCCCCTTGAAGCTGCGCTCTTCAACCTTTGCACCCTTGAAAGCTTCAGGCATCCCAGTAAAAACTACAAGATTCCTGTAGGCGCTCTTGCCCCTTGGCCTTCTGTATGGCAGCATGCCCCTGACTATCCTCTTCATCAGCATGTCGGGCCTTCTCGGCCAGTACGCCGAATGCTCAGGGTTGGCCTTGTCCTGCAGGTTGAGCCTAGTCGTGTACTTCTTAACTATAGTGCGCTTGTCTCCGCTTATGATTGCTTCGCCGGCATTGACTATCGCTATCTTCTTTCCCTGAAGAAGCGACTTTGCAGCAGCACTCGCTACCCTTCCCATAACCTTGCCTTCAGCATCGTACACAACGTAATCCTCAGACTTTATCTCCATCAAATCACACCAGGATCCTTACCTTGCCGTTTTTAGAAGAATCTAGCTCCTTTATGAGCTCCCGTATCCCCATGAACTTGCAGCCCTTCGCGCCAAGCTCCTCCTTCGCCTTAGAAGTGAAGTTGATCGCAGCTATGCTTATCTTGTGGTCTATGCTGCCCTCGCCCAGCACCTTCCCAGGGACTATTACATAATCCCCTTCAGAACTGTTCTTGTTGAGTTCATAGAGGTTGATCTGGTAACCTTTTCTCCTCGGCTTTGACGCAGCCTTCTGCAGCTTCTTCCACAGCGGCCTGCGCTTGCCGTTGGCTACCGCTTCCTGCAGCGCCTCCAGCCATTCAACAGTGCTTTCGTTTTCCTTTTTCAATGCCATCTTACAACACCTTACGCGATGCGAGGGGTGGGATTTGGACCCACGCAGTCACTAAAGACACAGGAGTTCTGAAGGCTTAAGGCCCTCCTCAGTCCTGCGCATTTGACCATGCTCTGCCACCCTCGCACAAATGCAATCACAGCTTCTTCACTTCCTTGTCAAGGGCCTTGAGCTCCGAAACTATCGCCATTATGCCCCTGTTCAATATGGCCCTGGGCGGCATCTGGCCAAACGTCTCAACATATACCTCGAAACCGGACTTTCCCGATTCGGTGAAGTTTACAAACCCCGGCTGGAACTTGGCATGCCTCCTTCCGTTCCCGAGAACCGCCTTTCCCTCAAGCCTCACCTTCTGGTCATTGTTAAGCTTTATTATTGGTATACCCTTGTTGGCAACCTCTATCTCCTTGTCGCTGCTCTTCAGCTCGTCAGAGTATACTGTCTTCGGGCCTGAAGCGTCAAGCGAGAACATTATCTCTGCATCTGAGTCGTAGCCCTTTTCTGGCGTCTTGACAGGAATCAGCCCTATCCTGTGCGCTATGAACTCGTCGAACATCGGGCTGCTGTTCTCGTAGAACGTCACCTTGTCTATGGCGAAGGTCTCAACATTGTTCATTATGCTCCTTCTGAGGGCGTTGACCTGCCAGAGCCCGACTTCGTCTACCTTTATGCGTATCGATTTGTCGTTCTCCTCAAGAAGCTCGATTTTCATGATATTGCACTCTATCGTTTAGTCCCAAAGAATTAAAATACCAATCCCGGGCAGAATGTCTGGAGAAGCGGAAACTGCCCCTCTAAGAATTTATATAAGTTTATAACCAATAATATTTATAAGTTTATAGGTGTGAGGCGTTTTTACGGCATTCAACGGCAAGCTTGCAGAAGCTCTTGGCAAGCCGGTTCAGGGCAGGATTAGCCTTAGCTATAAGCCCAGGTTCCACATATCAAAGGTCAGGGCAGAAGAATTCGGCATGTCGCGCCATCTCTCCATTGGCGATTCTGCGGTAGCACACGCGCGGGAGGACAGGGTTGACTACATCAACGTCAGCAACCTTACCTACGACATGCTTCTCTCAATATACGATTTCAACTCCGGGAGGATTGCCGTAGCAAGGTTCGACAGATTCTCCGATGAAACAAGGTCGCACATGCAGGGTTTCGTCAGGTCCTTGAAAAAGCCTAACTTGGAAGCAAGGATGATAGGGCTTCAGGACGGCCATGGCCTGGATGATGCGTCAAAGGCCCTAGACTTCATAAATAAAAACGCTATAAGCCTCAATGAGGCCGACCTGTTCGGCACCGACATACGCCACATATCTATAGAAACGAAGCGCGGCATGAGCATGGACCTGCTTCTTCTCGACAGGGTTTACAGGCCTGGCGAGCTGAAGAACGCACAGACGTACGAGCAGTTCCTTCGCGGCGAAATGCCTCCTGCACCGCCTCAGCCAGGCAATGTAAGCGCGACCGCCGAGAAACCTGCAGTTGCACCTACCGCAAAGCAGCCTCTCAAGTCGCCCCAGATAACCCCGCAGAATCCTACAACTGAAACAGCAAGTAAGGTCAAATAAGTTCCTTTGAGCACACCTGTGTATGCACCACTCCCTTGTCGGTGAAATCGCTTTTCTTCGCGGAAATTCGCGTGCACATGAAATCCCATGGCCCGGCATCACGAATGCCCTCTATGAACTTCCGCATGCTTCCCTCTCTCCAATTTCGCACTCTTGCAACTGTCACATGGGGGAAGAAATCCCTCATATCGGTATCTATCCCTGCATTGAGTGAAGCAGATTTTATCATTGACGATAATTCGTTCATCTCTTCCGCTCCGTCTACTATCCTTGCGTAAACAATTCCGCGGCCCAGCAAGCTGAAGCCTGAGAGCACGACTCTGAACTTCTGCAATCCCACGCTTTCTAGAATCCTGCACAGCAAATCCTGCTGCCCGGTTTTCATGCTGCCGAAGAACGCAAGAGTGGCGTGCATGTCATCCTTCCTGACAACCCTAGCATCGTGTTCCTCTATCCCTTCAAGGCTTCCTATTATGGAGGAAGACACCCCTTCTGGCACGTCAACCGCCATGAACATCCTTGTGTTCTTAACGCTTGTCACTGCCACCGCCAAAGGTTCCCTGTATAAAAATGAAGTACCTCTCGATGAGCTTTATAAACCTCCCGACCAGAGGTATCTGCGATGTCGCCTCGCTGACAAGCGATATGTCATTAGATTTTGCCGCTCCGGAGGCGTAGAGTGCAGCTGGGTATACTATTATGACGCAGAGTATGGAGAGCAGCAGAACCACTATGTAGTTCAATCCTGAAAACAGCTCTATCAAGACGGGTATTATTATGCTCACCACGTTTGCAACTCCTACTCTGGCCAGCCTCCCGAAATCGGTTCTTACGCCGAAAACCCTCTTTCCTGCAAGTATGAGCACAGTGTCTGCTATTATCGGCGATGCTATGAACAGCCCCAGCGCAAGACCGAAACCCTTTTCGAGTGCAACAAGCGGCACAACGAACACGAATTCAAGGACGAATATTATGAAAGCATATTTCAGGAACTTCCTCACCTTTCCAGCAGCTATGAAAAGGAGGCTTATGTACCCTCCTATTATGGAGATTATGCTGCCTATACCGAGAAGCGCTATGAACAGCGGCGCTACCGAGTAGCCGCTTCCGAATACAGTGTAGGAGAACGGCTTCGCAAGAGCCACAACAGTCACGACTACAGGTGCCACTGCAAGCAGCGCATAGTAAGTCGCATAGTTGTAGAACCTGTTTATTGCAGACCTCCTCATCCTCCTTCCCAGCGCTGAGGAGAAGAGCGAAAGTATCGATATGCTCATCGATCCTGTCACTATGTCTATAAGGTAACCCACTCTAGAAGCAACTCCAAAATTGCCTATGACCACGCTCGTTGATACGATTCCTAATATTATCAGGCCAAGGTTGCTTACCACCAGCCCAAAAATGTTTGATACTCCAATTGGGAAAGCAAAGCGGTATATCCTCCTTATGCCGTCAATTCTTGGCCTTACCAAGTGTATTCCCGAATTGTGCAGGAAATACATCGCAGCTGCTGTTCCAGCAAGGTTTCCGACCACAAGCCCAATTATTGGCGAAGCCGCTCCTACTCCATCAAGCGCTAGCGCTATGCTCACGAAGGCCTGGAAGAATGCCATTGCGGCGACAGACTCCGACACTCTGCTGCCAAGCCCCGCGCCGACAAGTGCATAGTAGCTTGCGTCGAACACCACCAGTGTCACTATCGTAAGTGCTGCAATGTCTATAAGCACTGCAAGTGCAGCATCGTGGAAGAAATACGAAGCTATAGTGCCACTCAGCGCTATAGTCACCACGAAAAGCACGAAGGTTAGGATGAGTAGCCCGGCAATGCTGTCAGAAACTATCCTTCCCGCACTCTTTGCGAAACCCTTCTTCCCTCTCTTCTTTGAGAGGAACCTGTTTATCGCACTGCCTATGCCGAAATTTCCAACAGAACCGAAGAACCCTGATACGGCGACCGCCAGGGTATAAAGCCCGTAAGTGCTTGCTCCAAGTATCCTTGCAACTATGACGAATGATGCTCCGGCAAGCAGGAACGAAAGTATCTTTCCAACAAGTATGAAACTGGCTAGCTTGGCTGACCTGCTTCCTACAGTCGCCTCACTTTCTGTTTCATCGTAGCCGTATGCCATTGCTTAACCCCTGAACGTGGATTCAAGAACTTCAGCCATTCTCCTCAACTTGAGCTTCGACCTCCCGTAAATCCTCCTGTGGAATGTAGAATACTCGACCTCGCAAATAGACACTTCCCTGTCTGCCATCCTAAGTATGTCTAGCAGGACCTTGTACCCATGCATCACAAAATCCTTTCTCCTCCGTCTCGCTAGCGCCTTTATTATACCTGAGCGTATCCCGAAGAACCCTGACATCATGTCGCGGGTTACCGGCTTGCCCCTTGCCTTGAAAACTACATAGGATATTATCGCCATTCCCTTTGAGAGTATGACCCTGTGAAGGCCCCAATCCTTTACTTCTACCCTAACTCCTATCACTATGTCGTATTCCAAGAGCTTCCTGTACATGCTTCCAACAAGCTCAGGTGGATGCTGCATGTCACCGTCCATCACTATTATATAATCTGTCCTGACACGCAAAGCTGCATCAATCACGCTTGCAGTCAGCCCATGTACCTGCATGTGCATCCTATCAAAAAATTGCACGTTGAAACGTTTCGATGCAGCTATAACTTCCTTCTTTGTATTGTCCACCGAGCCGTCGTCAGCCACAATTATCCTGACGCCTGGATACATCTTTCCAAGAACGCGTATTACCCTGCCTATGTTGCCCTGCTCATTCAATGTAGGTATTATGATCGTAAGATTTCCGTACGCCTTATTCACAGGAACAACTCCACATATTGTTTATCGTACCGCCATGGAAAGCATGGCAATACTAAAAATCAATAAATAACTATTTAGTGATGTTGATGCACAATAAGTTAATTATACTTTCAGAGCAAACCGTGTCCTATTATGGAAGCCAATGATAATACAGCCAACAAGAACGAAGCAGTGGCACCGCAGCCTAACGTGCAGGAAGCCGCAGCCAAGTCATCGGTCAATGCGAATAAGCCTGAGATGCACACGAGCGCATTAGACACATTCATGCGCTCAGCAAAATCCTCCGTGGAGCGCAATTACAAAACATACGCAATCGCCACTATCATATACGCTGCCATAGCAGTGCTGATGTTCTACCAGATAAGTGGCAACATGGGAAGCTTGGTTCCAGGCACAGGCGGCGATACATACCAGAATCTTTGGGACATATGGTGGGTTGGTTATGCGACTCTTGTCATGCATTCAAGCATCTGGCACACAAGCCTGCTTTTCTGGCCAGTCGGCTCCAGCCTAATATACCAGACTATGATGCCGATAGGATCGTTCCTGTCGCTTCCATTCCAGGCGGTCAGCGTGCCGTTCGCATACGACATGCTTTTCCTCTTGGGTTTTCCCCTCTCCGGCATAACGATGTTCGTGCTAGCCGATTACGTTACCAAAAACCGATACGCATCGTTCTTCGCAGGGCTGGTATTCACCTTCAGCGCAGTGCACATAGCACAGTCTTACGCCCACATAGATTGGATGTTCATAGGCTGGATCCCACTTGCGCTGTACTTCTACCTCAAGATGCTCAATGGGGAGGGCTCGATAGCGAATTCGCTAGGCATTGGCATATCATTCGTCCTAGTCAGCTTCATGGGCGATCTTGAGCAATCGATAATGATAACCCTGCTTTTCATACTGCTTCTCATAGGATACCTGGTGTTCGAGAAATCTCGCGCAAAGCTTCTCAGGAAGGAGTTTGCAATTCAGCTCGTAGCCGCCATAGTGCTGGCGTTCATAATTGGCTCTTTCGGGTACGTTCCGATAATCTCTACGCTGAGCTCAAAGGGCGTATCTACTGTCAACTACCTCAACACAGTACAGTCAAACGAGCAGTGGAGCGACGACCTTGCGTCGTTCTTCCTGCCTAGCTACTACAACGGTATATTCCACAGCGCTTCGCTCGGCTATGCTGCAATATACAAGCAGGACCCGACAGAGAGCGTCTCATACATAGGCTACATAGCCATACTGCTCTCCGCATATGCGATATACATCAAGAGGAAAGGGCTTCTCATGTGGGTTGCTATAGCAATCGTATTCGGCTGGATGGCCACTGGCCCGTACCTGCAGGTGGGCGGCAGCCTAACGCACATACCCGGCATATACCTTCTTTACCACTACGCCCCTGTAATAAACGTGATAAGGGAGCCAGGCCGCTTCGACGTCATATTCGAGATAGCTGTCGCGATTCTTGCCGCGGTTGGCCTGGACCTTGCCCTTACCAAGTACGTAAATGGAGATCAGAAGAAGAGGAACAGCCTCATCGCTGTGGCTGTCGTGTCGATAATATTCCTGATAGGGAACAACGGTGCGCCTTTAAGCGCCTCGCTTACTCACCTCACATCAAGCAGCGCGCATGTGCCGCGCATATACAAGCTTCTTGCTGCTGTGCCGGGCAACTTCTCGGTGATGCAGCTCCCCGCGCTGCCAGATTCCGCCAGCCTGCTGGCAAACCTGTACCCTGGCGAAGCCACCTACTATTCGACAGTATCCAAAAAGCCGCTTGTCGGCGGCGATGTCACTCGATTCAACAGCTCGCAGCAGATATCCGTGTACAATGTTCCGCTCGCGGTTCAGACCGAATCGCTTCAGCTCGACGGAAGGTTTTCATACCTGACGCCAGTTGTGGAGAACTACACGAACGAGACCCTGCTCACACTCTACAACTACAACACGAGCTTCATAACCGTAAATAGGTATGCGTTCAACGTGTCTGCTGAAACCGTGCTGTACACATACTTGGAATCGGTTTTTGGCAATCCTGTATACCTGAGCAACACAACCATCGCCTTCTCTACAGCGAATGCAATCAACTCCTCAATATTCAGGAGTACCGTATCATACCCCCTGTTTGAGGAATGGAGCCCGGCCACTACGCGCAACGGATCGCTCGTGTGGACCATAACTCCGACAAGTCTCAACCAGAGCCCCAACGCGGGCATAGTGGTGTACCCTCCATATCCGAAGAACATAAGCGTCGCTGACGCGCTCAGGTCAGGCAAGGCATACCCCACTAACGTTTCGATAGGTTTCTCGGCGGTCGCCGCCACAAGCGGCACTGGCGTCTACGTGTTTGCAATAACTCCGGGCGCAAACCCTGTGCAGATAGGAAATTTCACGCTCTCTACCTCGTTCAGGAATTACACCGTCAATACAACTATGGACGGCGGTGCATACGGCAACGAGGTCATATTCGAGCCGTACGGCCACGGATATGGCAGCTACAAGTACGTTGAGTTCAAATCGGTAACGATAAAATGAACTCCGAAGTGAAGATAATAATTGACAGCAGGGAACGCAACGATTCAATAGTAAGAAGGCTCGAAGCTCTTGGGGCTCGCATAGAAGTAGTAACTGCCCCTGTTGGCGATTACATAATATCAGACAGGGTCGGCATAGAGCGCAAAACTGTAGGTGACCTCCAAAGTTCAATAGTCAGCGGCAGGCTTTTCGACCAGCTCGTACGGTTAAGGCAGGCTTACCCCGTGCCTTTCCTCCTTATAGAGGGAGACATGTCTGAATTCAGGCTAGGAGAGAACGTAGCCAAGGGCCTCGTAGCTGCGGTGTGCATAGACTATAACGTAAACGTTGTCACGTCGCTATCGCCAATAGAGACGTCAGACTTGGTGTTCTACATGGCAAAGCACGAGCAGAATGGCAATAGCCGCGCTCTTTCAATGAAGGGCGCAGCGCGCTCCTTCACAGACCAGGATTTTCAGGAGCACGTAGTTGCAAACCTTCCCGGAGTCGGTCCAAAGCTTGCGAAATCATTGCTCCTGCATTTCAAGAGCCTGAAAAATCTTGCAAACGCAGACGTGGCAAGCCTTATGAAGGTTGAGAAGATAGGGAAGAAGAAGGCAGAGCGCATACACGAAGTCCTGAACGGAGATTACAAAGAATTGAAGTCAGGGCCCAAGCCTTGATTCTGCCATTCTGGTGAGGATCTCCAAGTCGATCTTTTCGGGGGCAATCTTTCCCATGCCATAGCGCTTTATCGCAGCGGAGTTTTTTCCAGACCCAAGCTCACCTTCAGGAATCACAAGCTTGCCGAGCAGCTTCGCCCCTTTCTCGTCAGCGCTGAAAAGTACTGCGCTTCCATCCCGAAATCCTGCGAGCTTTACTGCCTCGCCTATTTGCGTCGTAAAAGCCGCGAACAGAAGCATCTCTACAGCAACGCTCCTGGATATGTTTGTGCCCTCATCAAAGGTGCGCAGAGCGTTCTCGTACGCAGCGTTTAAATGCAATCGGTCTATCACTGCGTCAGCATCGAACAGCTGCACAGCATAGCCCTTCGCCTGCAGCAAAGAAAGCCTTTCAAAAAGCTTCTCCTTCGCCACAACTTTGCATTTGATGATGCTTTGCATATCGGCTTTTGCACAACCAAGTTTTATTAGCCTATGCATGGCTCACGCTACCCATGCAAAAACAAAAACAGAAAATTTGAGGAGAGGTTTGACGATATTTAAGGCTTTAGTAGCGGAATGCTCGCAGATCGCGTGAGCTCTCTGCTTACACACCCGCCCTATCAAAGTCGTCTATTGCGACCGCCCTGTTGCCTCGTTTCGGGTCAGGCTTCGTCCTTAGATGCTTTCAGGACTTATCCTTGTGGCGCGTGGCTACCCGGCTATGCGGACACAACCGGTACACTAGAGGCGCCGATTCTTCGTTCCTCTCGTATTAAAAGAATCTTACCCTCTGGCAACAACACCCTCAGTAGATACTACCGTACTGTCTCGCGACGTACTGAACGCAGCTCATGTGCAGTTTTAATGGAAATTCACTCCAACCCTTGGCGGCTTGTGCACCGCCAGGATACTGCAAGCCCATATCGATGTATCAATGCGCCAGGTCGATGCGGACTCTCGCCGGCGACGAATCGGTTACCTCCAGAGTAACTTGTTTGAGAGCTTGGAGCCCCATCAAAAGAGCTACCAACGTTCTCTAAGCCCCTGTTTCCAGTCTGCATCCTTCGCTTTTCGGAATACAGTCAGCCCTGCATTTGCCTTTATGCTTAACGGTGGTTACCCAAACCACCTAAGCAGAGCTTTGGTCACTTTTGTTTCCTTATCAAAAGTAACCGTCCAGTCCAACTACCCACCTGCAGCTGTTCCCTTACGGGTTAGCTGATGAATGAACCAAGAGTGGTGTTACATTGTCGCTCCGCCAGCGCCGCAGCACTGGTTTCGACGCTCCCACTTACGCTATGCATGGAACATTCAGCAACAACTACAGGCTGTAGTCAAGCTTCATGGAGACTTCGTTTCCCACTGAGGGGTCGCGGCATATTCACCGCGCAGTAAGTTCACCGGATCCAACGTTGGGACAGTGGAAGGATCGTTACGCCATTCATGCAAGTCATCTGTTAAATGACAAGGTATTACGCTACCTTAAGAGAGTCAGAGTTACTCCCGCTCTTTGCCAGCGCTTACTCCCCTTGAAAAGGGCATTCACGTACTGGCGGTGAGCAGGCGTCACCCACCGTACTAAGCCTTTCGGCTTCGCGGTGAGTTGTGTTTTAGATAAACAGTCGTCCTTCCCGTGTCAGTGCCATCTGCGCATACAATACGCAGACATGGTTTGTAGATAACATACACCACTATTTTGCCGAGTTCCCTAACGTTGGTTATTCCGTCACACCTTGGCCTATTAAGCCAGCAACACTTGTACTAGTTCTAGGTACGGAGCAACGTGATCGTTGCAGATTCCCTTTTCACTGGCTCAAGAAATCAGTCCAACGGTTCATTTAGCTGCTTCTCCTCATAACGAGACTCCACAGCCCTTTGCACCTTCTTGCGGACCTATCCCCAAGCGTCAGAAATCTGCCTTGTGTTGCCACGCCTACACGTTGCGGGCTGGAATATTAACCAGCTTCCCTTTTGCGATAAGGTGATTAGCCTACCGCTTAGGATCGCCTAACTCTCCGCTGACGAGCGTTGCGAAGAAAACCGTGTGCTTTCGGTGTATGGGATTCTCACCCATATTAGATGTTACTAACACCAGGATTTTCACTACGATGCGGTCCATGCGTGCTCTCGCACGTACTTCTTGCCGCACCGTACGCCTTCTTACCAGTCTTATTCAGACTCTGGGGTCTCGGTACCTGATTTAGCCCCGTATATCTTCGGGGAGTAATGTCTCAACCGGTACGCTATTACGCGTTTTTTAAAGGATGGCTGCTTCTGAGCCTACCTCCCGGCTGTCTGCGACACTTCCCCCCTTTGAAACACTCAATCAGGATTTGGGGACCTTAGCCCCAGTCACCATCTTTGCGGTCTCACGGTACCAGCTTACCCGGCACCGTCGACTCATGGGGTCTACGCAGCATATACATTCGGAGTTTGATAGGGAAGGGAGGCCTTTCGACCCCTTACTCCCCAGTCGGTAGCTCTACCGCATATGCGAACTCGCCCACGGCTATCCTAAAGATACTTCAGAAGGGACCCGCTATTGCCACGTTCGAATGGTATATCGCCGCTACCCGCAACTCACCCAACAGGACATGCCATGACAGGTGGCAGGCCTCCACCAGGCGTTAGCCTAGCTTCGCCTTGGTCGCGCGTAGT
>JAMCZI010000029.1 GCA_023485545.1 Candidatus Martarchaeota archaeon | reverse complement strand
CTTTCTGAAGCGTTCACATTCATAAATAACGCGCTGGCTGATCCCGGCGACCGCGGCATACTGTTCAGGCCGTACTACGCCCCTTATTCTGTATACGCGAATCTCAACTCTGTTGAACCGCTGTACGGCGACTATTCGGAAAGAGAAGGCTGGTCGATAGACCTGGATGGGCTGAGGAAATCGCTGAGTAAGCTTTCACAGATTCAGAAACGTCGCATAAAATACATGCTGCTTACGAATCCAAACAATCCCACCGGCACGGTGCTGGACAGGGAAGTTCTCCGCGAGATTGTCGACATCGCCAACCAGAACGACATATTCCTGATAAGCGACGAGATATACGACGAGTTGGTTTTCGGGAAGCGATTTACCAGCGTGGCTGAGGTCGCGCAAGGCGTTCCGTATTCGATAATGAACGGGGCATCCAAGGATTTCGACGCTACTGGATTCAGGATAGGCTTTATTATAACTCCTGGCCGCGACAAAAAGTCAGAGCAGGTGCGCTCCGCATTCTCAGATTACGCTGTCGGGCGGCTGTGCGCCAACACACCAGCGCAATATGCCGTCGCAGAAGGAATATCCAACCTCAAGGAGCATGCCCGCTCAATAGACAAGATGCGTTCGGCAATAGAGGACAGAGTGAAGTTTGCATCTAAGCTGCTCTCCGAGAACAGATACCTGGACGTGATTGAGCCGCACGGCGCATTCTACATATTTCCAAGGATAGACCTGAAAGCGCTGCATATGCGAAGCGACGACGAATTTGTCCTCTCAGTGCTCAGGGAGAAGCACGTTCAGATAAGAAGCGGCACAGCGTTTGGCTCGCCATCACACTTCAGGATGGTTGCTCTCGCACCGAAAGATATATTAGAAGATGGCATAAATAGGATTAATGACTTCTGCAGGAAGCATGCTAAAACGGGCCCGTAGTCCAACGGCCAAGATGCCAAACGGTTTTGCTTTGCATTATCGCGCACAAGCTTTACACGCTGGAGATCGGAGTTCAACCCTCCGCGGGCCCATCATGCTATCCGCATTGCAGCGTGCAAACTGCAAACTCGATATGCTGGTGAAAATATGAAGGTATTCCTAGTCAGCAGCAAGCACTTCTACGGCAAGGTTTGGGGGATAAAGGAAGCGCTTGAAGCTCTGGGCCATTCTGTAACCCTGCCCAACAGCTACGATGATCCTTCAACAGAAGAGAAAAGCAGGGCCCTGGGCCCTGAGCATCACAGGAAATGGAAGGCTGAGATGTTCAGGTTGCAGAACAGCAAAGTGGAATCCAACGACGCGATACTTGTCCTCAACCTGAAGAAGGGTGAGGTTGATAATTATATAGGTGGGTCTGTGCTTCTTGAGATGTTCAAGGCGTGGGAGCTTGGCAAGAAAATATACCTATACAACCCGATACCAGACAATATGCTGAAGGACGAGATAGAGGGCCTCAATCCGATAGTGATAAACCGCGACCTCTCGCTCATCAGATAGCCAATGACAACTTTTTTATCTTTTGAAAGCGTTTGTAAAGCATGCGCAGCGACCATCCAGGGGTTTTCGGGCCGGAGGACATAATAGCAGAGCATTTTGGCATGATAACCGGTTCGCAGGCTGCTATGATCTCGGAGGGCAAGATTCCCGGACCAGTAAGGCAACGGGATACGATAAACGCCGCAGGGCTCTACGCTTTCATAAAGGTTAACCGCCAGCGCAAACCAGAAAACACAGAGCGTCACTTCATCGTGGATGTCGAGGACATCATATACAGGGTGTTCAACCCGGTTCCGTACGCCCAAGGCACCCAGGGAAAGATCAGGAGGACCGTAGTCATAGGATCCGAGCCTAGCACATTCAACATAACTTTTTTCGGCAAGTTCTCAGAATACATAGATATAGGCAAGATAGAGCGCGGCGACACGGTCCTGATACGCAATCTCTCGCTCGACATAAGCAGCGACTCGCTATACACCTCCCCCAGCACTTCGATAAGCAGGATCAAGCCTTCATCTTCAGGCATAACTGATCTTTCCTCAATAAAGGATGGAAGCAAAAATATCGACGTTATTGGGAGGGTAACAGAGCTGGGCCCAATACGGTACGTTGCAAAACTTTCCGGGCAGGGCCAAGTCGCTGTTGCTGATTGCAAGCTCTCCGACAAGAACACCACAATAGCGGCGAGCCTTTGGGGCAGTTCGGCGCTTCAGACCGCAAAAATAGGGATAAACGACTACGTGAAGATAGAGTTCTGCAGCGCTGTGGAGCGCAACGGCAGTGTTGAGATATACGCAAACGACATTTCCAGAGTGCTTCCAGAGCCTGTGCTCTCGGGAAGGAACGTATGAACCCTACCTTTCTCCATATCTTGCCAGGAATGACAAGTACTGGCTTATTGCAAGGTCCGGCGCGGAAGGCTTTATCGACTTTACCACCCTTTCTATAATCGCCATTGACACAGGCACTTCAGTCTCCTTGCTCATCGAGGCGTTTATCGCCTCAAGCTTTATCTCTCTGCATGCGTTGAATATGTCTGCGCCGGTGTAGCCTCTCGTTTCCTCCCCTATCTTCTCGAAGTCTATGTCCTGCGCGAGGGGCGCCTTGCCAAGATACATCCTGAAGAGTGCCTCCCTTTGTTTGTCGTTTGGCGGCCTGATGAATATTATCTTGTCAAGCCTCCCTGCCCTGAGCATCGCTGGGTCGAGCGCATCCGGCCTGTTTGTTGTTCCTATAACTATCACTCCTACCGTTTCCTTAAGCCCGTCAATCTGCTTCAAGAGCTCGCTCGTTACCTGCACCCCGAACTCTCCCGCATATTTTCTGTTTGGCGCTATGCTGTCTATTTCATCAAGGAATATTATCGAGGGCTGGTTCTCCCTGGCTCTGTTGAACACCTCTTTTATCTCCGCCATCGCCTTCTCTTGGCCGAGCTCTATCATCCTGGCTCCGTTGAGTTCCTGCATCACGATACCGTCGTAATCATTCAGCACCGCCTTCATCAGCATCGTCTTTCCTACGCCCGGAGGGCCGAAGAGAAGCAAGCCGTTTATCGTTTTTACATCGTATTTCTTCATGAGCTCGGGATGGAGCAGCGGTATCTGCAAAGCGTCCTTTATCGCTTTCTTCGCGTCGTCAAGTCCGACCACATCCTTGAGCCCTATGGTCTCCTTCTTCTCGACCGGCACGTCTTTGTTCAGCATCCTCTGGAAGTCTATCTCAAACTTGTTGTACATGTCGACCTGGCTCAGGGTCGTCGAAGGCCGTGTAGCGGCTATGACTCCAAGAAGGTCATCCTGCGTTATCTCAAGTATGAGCTTCTTCTTCACCGCTTCCTGCATCTTCATCTGCCCAACGCTCTGGCATATGCCCTTCAAGTCTGCGGGCGAATATCTTTCGGTCTTCTCTGCAAGCTCGTCTATGTTCACGCTCTTAGCAACCGGCATTTTTTCGAGGAAATGCGCGAACAGCTTCTTCCTTCCCTCAAAATCAGGGAGGTGCATGTATACTATCTTGTCGAACCTTCCTGGTCTCCTGAAAGCCTCGTCGAGCAGGTTCGGCACATTGGTGCTCGCCGCTAGCAGCACCCCCTTCGTCTTCTCGAACCCATCTATTGCGGTGAGCAGGCTTGAGAGCACAGCCTTTCTGGTTTCATCGTACGTATCCTCCCTCTTGCTGCCTATCGCGTCGAACTCGTCGAAGAACAGGACGCACGGCGCATTCTTCTGCGCAGTTTCGAATATCCTCTGCACCACCTTCTCGCTCTCCCCCGTGAACATTGATATTATGTTCTGCGCCTTCACGTAGTAGAAGTTTGCATGTATCTCGTTTGCGAGCGCTCTCATCATCAACGTCTTTCCTACGCCCGGAGGGCCGAAGAACAGCACGCCCTTGGCTGGCATAACGCCATACACCTGGGAATAGCTTTTCATCTCCATCGGGTCTATTATCGTCTGCTTCAGTTCGTTCTTGGTGTATTCGTAATTTGCAATGTCCTTAAAATGCTGCGACTCTATATTATCCAGGCTCTCGAATGCGTCACCGAACTTCATCCTGACATCCTGCTGCCTCATCCTTAGCGCTTTGACCACATCTATGTCATAGTACTCCGCCACTGAAACCGCGACAAGTGCTAGAGCGAAGCTGATGAAAGGCTCAATTATCCCCTGCAGTCCTATCGCAGTGCCTGAGAGCTTTGCAAGTATGACGAACGACACGGGGTACAATATCCCGGCAGACGAGGCTATTGTACCCCTGTAGCGCCTCCTGCTCTTAGTGCTCAGCTGGTCTATCAGTATGACTGCTAGCGCCATCGCGGCGGCTTCGGGAAGGTAATATTCCACATCCCTGACAGCCCTGAAGAGGGCGTATCCAGAAACGGCAGATACCTCCGTAGTGCCGAGGTTTGATTCAAGTGATATCGCATCGAGTTTCGCCTCTTGCCTCCTGCTCTTAGTGCTCAGCTGGTCTATCAGTATGACTGCTAGCGCCATCGCGGCGGCTTCGGGAAGGTAATATTCCACATCCCTTACAGCCCTGAAGAGGGCGTATCCAGAAACGGCAGATACCTCCGTAGTGCCGAGGTTTGATTCAAGTGATATCGCATCGAGTTTCGCCTCTTTACTAAAATCCAGCAGAGGTACGGTCTGCTTGTGCGTCAGCGTCTCGTTCTGGAACTGGAAGCTTGTTGTTTTGGGCGAGTGTGCATTGTACAGCACATACGAATAGTTCTGGAGCCCGGTAATCCCTGAGAATATAGCAACCAGCGCTACGAACAGCACTACCATTATTGCTGCTCGTTTGTAGCCATTGAGCAGTGCTGCGAACACCAATATGGGAACAGACAGCGCAAGCCCTATCACAGAGAACGCCGCCGAGAACATCATGTAAAGGAAGAGTATTGTCCTATGGTGCATGTATCCATAGATCAGCGATATGCTGGCAGCTATGATAAAGAGCCAGCTCAATGCAGGGGTCTGGTATATGAACATTGGGAACGAGAACACCGTCAGCGCTATAAGCCCGAGGAACGCCCTGTACCTTGTAGCGGCGAATATTGCTATGGTGAGCACCACGGCTATTGCTATCGGATAGAACGGCAGTGCAACATCAAGCGCAACGAACGCTATAACTGCAAGTATCGCATCTATCAGGTTGCCAGAGTACAGAAGCCCTTCGACTCTGCTCATCAGGCCGTAGGCAAATAGCGGCAGGTAGCGCCTGTTCCTGGCTATCTCCCGCTCACTTACTCTGTTCTTTCCGCCCTGAGCCTGGGATTTGGTTACTTTCATCTAAACCCGACGTTTTCCGCACTCCTATGTAAAATAATATGTTCATCATTTAATATACTTTCGCAGCCCATGCCTCGTAACGTACCACAATATTAATATTCTATTCGTGGTTAAATTAACAAGGCGTCTTCAGCGCAGTTTTTTTATCACTGTGAGGCGCATATCCCGTCGTAGCGCAATGGTAGAGCGGCCGGCTGTAGTTTGCGGATTGCCCATCCTGGGCGGATACCGGCAGGCTGGGTGTTCAAATCACCCCGACGGGACATTATCTTTAAGAAGGGGGTTATGTTGCATTTTTAGTATTTTCCCTTCAATATTCATCAGCAGAAGCTCCGGTGGTGTAGTGGTCTAGCATACGAGCCTGTCACGCTCGTGACTCGGGTCCGAATCCCGACCGGGGCGCTTCCTTCTTGATAAACAGCAACAAAATAATCCATAATCTATATATTGCTTTATTTGATTATTACTTTGTCATCAAGGCGATACGACGGCAGACTACGAAACTATAGAAGCAGACGCACTTATACTTGGTGCTGGGGGCGCAGGAATGCGTGCTGCGCTTGAGCTAGTAAAATCAAATCTAAAAATAGTCATAGTCACCAAGTCGCTCCTTGGCAAGGCCCATACCGTTATGGCTGAAGGGGGAATCGCTGCTTCTCTCGGCGATGTTGACCCTGAAGACAACTGGAAGGTTCACTTCAACGATACTGTCGTGGAAGGAGTTTACATAGGCAGCTGGCGCATGGCAGAGCTGTTAGCCAAAGAAGCCCCAGACAGGGTCTACGAACTTGAGAAATACGGTGCGTTATTTGACAGGACTCCCGAGGGCAAGATAATGCAGAGGGCATTCGGCGCGCACACGTACAGGAGGCTTTGCCACGTCGGTGACAAGACCGGGATGGAGCTCATACGCACATTAGAAGACCAGGTGCTTCACAAGAATGTCACGGTTCTCGACGAGACTATAATAACTAAGATATTCACCAGCAACGGCGCGGTGGCTGGGGCTATTGGTCTCAGGATACGCGATGGCAAATTCATTCTCATAAAGAGCAAGGCCACACTGGTCGCGACTGGGGGCTGCGGCAGGCTATACCACGTTACATCAAATTCGTGGGAGTCTACAGGCGAGGGCATAGCTCTCGCGTTCAAGGCTGGGGCAATACTGCGCGACATGGAGATGGTGCAGTTCCATCCGACTGGGATGGTATGGCCTCCTGGCGTAAAGGGGCTTCTGGTTACAGAGGGCGTAAGGGGAGAAGGCGGCCTGCTGTTCAATACGAAGGGCGAACGCTTCATGCTTCGCTATTCGCCCCAAAAAAAGGAGCTTGACGCTAGAGACGTGGTCGCAAGGGCGATACACAATGAGATAAAGGAGAGGAGGGGGACAGAACACGGCGGGGTTTATCTGGACATACGGCACAAGGGTGCATCTTTCATAAAGAAGAAACTGCCCGGCATGTACGACCAGTTCAAGGATTTCGCAGGAGTCGACATAACAAAGGAGCGAATGGAAGTAGCCCCAACAGTCCACTATTTCATGGGTGGAATAGAGGTCGATGCCGAGACGTGCGCTACAAACGTTAAAGGGATGTATTCTGCTGGAGAAGCGGCAGGGGGACTGCATGGCGCGAATAGGCTTGGGGGGAACTCGCTTGCCGACATACTCGTATTTGGTAGGCGCGCAGGAATCGCAATGGCAGACTACATCAAGTCATCGGCAGATATTGCTGCGATAAACGAGAATGATGTGGCGGCAGAGGTTGACAGGGTCAAGTCGTACCTTAAGACTGATGGCTCGAATCCGTACGACATAATGTCCAAGCTCCGCGATGCGATGAGCGAGAAGGTTGGCATAATAAGGACAGGAAAGGATTTGGTGGACGCACTTGATGAGATACGCGACCTCGAGTCGCAAGTCAATTCGATAGGCGTCAAAGGCGGCCTGCTGTTCAACCAGGGTCTCATGGCATGCATAGAGCTCGAGAACATGCTGCTTGTTGCAAAATGCATAGTGATGTCGGCGCTCCAGAGGAAGGAAAGCAGAGGTGCACACACGCGATCGGACTATCCCAAGAAGGATCCTGAATTAAGATTAAACATTACCTGCTCTTACTCCGATGGAAAGGTCCTCCTCGGAACAAGCAAAATTCCGGACATGCCAGAGGACCTCAAGAGCATAGTAACCCCAGAGGTATATTGAATGAGCGAAGTGACGATAAAACTTCATAGGTACGACCCGTCCGTCGATTCCGAGCCACACTGGGAGGAGTACAAAGTGGAGAAGCAGCCAGGCATGGTAGTGCTCGACGCGGTTAACTATATAAACCACCATATAGACCCTAGCCTCGCAGTGAGGTGGAACTGCAAAGCTGCGCACTGTGGCTCATGTGCGGCAGAAGTGAACGGGATGCCTAAGCTCATGTGCAAGACTAGGCTCGACACGTTGGGCGATACTGTATCGGTAGGTCCAATGAGGGCGTTCCCTCTCGTAAAGGACCTTGTGACTGACGTATCCTCCAACTACGAGACTGAGAGGAAAATGACCCCGTTCACACCCAAGGAGGGCGTGAAGGAGCCGTGGATAATAGATGAAATAGACGTCACGCGCTCGCAGGAGTTCAGGAAGTGCATAGAATGCTTCTTATGCATGGACGTATGCCACGTAATAAGGGACCACGACACGAACTACATAGGGCCGCGCCACGTGATCAAGGCAGCGTCGCTCGACATGCACCCGATGGATGCAGTAGACAGGTCGAGAGAGCTGAAGGACCAGGAGGGTCTCGGCTACTGCAATGTGACAAAGTGCTGCCAGGAGGTATGCCCAGAGCACATAAAGATAACCGACAACGCGATAATACCTGAGAAGGAGCGCGCGGCTGACAAGTTCTACGATCCGATAATAGGCAGCATAATCAAGATGAACAGGAAGAGGGATAAAGCCAAAGAGGTTGCGAAGGATGGAGGCGAATAGCAATATTGGGCTAAGAAGGTTCATTCCTGTCGAGTTCACCGAGCACAACCTCCGCTTCTACTCATTCGTGCTTCTCCTCGTGGTCGGGATAGGCGGCCTCATGCTCTTTCCGATGCACGAGTTCAAGGGCTACATAGACCCGTTCTACTCGCCAACGATACTGATACTGCCCCTCGTCGGGCTCTACAGGCTCACGTGCTACGCTTACAGGAAGGACTACAACAGGCACGTGTTCAAGCACCCGCTCGCGTGCCCGGCATACGGCAGGATGGACTACCGGCCAAGGGAATACACCGGCGAGACAAGCACTATATTCAAGGTCGAGAACCTGCACAGGTATTTCCTGTATGGAAGCATAGCCGTATTGCCATTCTTCTACTACGACGTATACGTTTCGCTCTTCTATACCGGGAGCTTCATATTCAGGCTCGGCAGCCTGATACTTTTGATAAACTCGATAACGATAACCCTCTACGTGCTCTCATGCCACTCGCTGAGGAGCCTTGTGGGTGGAAGGATGGACTGCTACAGCTGCGTGAAGGGTGGCCATGCGCTGAAGAAAGTGTACAACGGCCAGTCGATACTCAACAGCCACCACGAGGCGTTCGCTTGGCTAAGCCTGATAATAATAGTATTCGTAGACCTCTACCTGAGGGGCCTTGCGGCAGGGCTGCCCATAGACTTCAGGCTAATCCCATAGGTGATGCGATGAAGAAGCTTATACCAACAAAGTTCAGGTACCCGATGTTCTTCGCCGGGATAATGGTGATTGTCATATCCGGGCTTCTCAACAAGTACCTCCACATGGCAGAAAGCTACACAGAAATCGGGGCGGCGATCGGCTTCCTGCTCTTTATGTTCTCGATAGTGCTGTAGCGCCTTTGCGCAGCTACGCCTTCTGCCTCTTGTCAGACTGCCTCTTTATTGCGCTTATCAGTTCGGCGTTTATCTGCGCATAGCAGTTTCTGCATAGCACATATTCCTTGGTGCTTCCAGCACTGCTTTCAACTCCCTGCTGCAGTTTTCCCGTGTATATGTAGTAGTAGTCATCCGCATCAAGCTCCTTCCCGCACACGCTGCACGAAGCTTCGTTTATTCCCATGAAATTATTTTGCACTGCAACGTTTTTAATCAAGCATTGGCTGCAGGTTTATGCCTCTACAATAATTGCGTTTGCCCTGGCACAGGAATGGTTTTATAATTTGCTTCAGTTCACTAATCATGGAGTACAGGATAGAATCTGATTTTCTTGGGAAAGTCAAGGTGCCGAAGGAGGCTTACTACGGCCCGGAAACCGCCCGCGCGATTGCCAACTTTCCAATATCATCTAGGCCAATGCCGATGGAGCTCATACGAGCTTACGCGATGCTGAAGAAGGCTGCCGCATTCGCGAACCGCAAGGCGGGCAAGCTCGATGCCGAACGCTACAAGTATATCGCAGCCGCGTGCACTGAGATAATAAATGGGAAGCTTGCGGACCAGTTTCCGGTCGACAGCTTCCAAGCCGGAGCAGGAACGATGACAAACATGAACCTGAACGAAGTCATAGCCAACCGTGCCTTGGAGCTCTCGGGCAGGAAAAAGGGCGATTACAAATACATACACCCGAACGATCATCCAAACATGTCGCAGTCGACGAATGACACCTTCCACTGCGCGATTCACATTGCTGTTGCGCTTGCAGTGCGCGACAAACTTCTTCCTGCGCTCTCACTCCTTGATTCGGCGCTGGCGGCTAAGAGCAGGGAATTTTCAAGCATAACGAAATTAGGCAGGACGCACCTGCAGGATGCTGTTCCCATAAGGCTTGGATCCGAGTTTGAAGGATATGCTGGAAATGTGCACGCAGCTATAGAGCATGTTAAGCGTGCTTCTTCGCTGCTACTCGAGATACCGATAGGCGGCACGGCTGTAGGCACTGGCCTCAATGCGCCGAAAGGCTATCCTGCGGCTGCAGCTGCAGAGCTCTCGCGCATAACCGGGCTCAAGTTCAAGCCTGTGCAGAACAAGTTCATGTACATGCAGAACACGCTTGAGGAGTCGATGCTATCAGACTCGCTGAAGAGCGCTGCGATAGCAATACGCAGGGTGGCTGACGACATACGCCTCCTTGCATCAGGGCCGCGCGGTGCGATAGCCGAAATACTGCTTCCAGAAGTCGAGCCCGGCTCATCTATAATGCCGGGAAAGGTGAACCCGAGCATGGCAGAGATGATGGGCATGGTGTGCATGCAGGTGATAGGGAACTCGCTCGTGGTGGACAGCGCATCGCAGGCTGGGCAGCTGGAGCTCAATGTTTTCATGCCAGTTGCTGCATACAACCTGCTTGACTCAATAAAGATATTATCCTCGGGCACAAGGGCATTTACGGACAAATGCGTTGCAGGGATAAAGCCCTCGATGGACCACATACTCTCAAATCTGGAGCGCAACCTCTCCATAGTTACGGCTCTGTCGCCGTACATAGGCTACTCCAAGTCTGCAGAGATAGCACGCAAGGCATACAAGGAAGGCAAGACAATAAGGGAGGTGTGCATTGAGCTAGGAATAATGGACTCAGGCAAACTCGACAGGATACTGGATCCCAAATCGCAAAGCTGATCAAATGGATCCGGAAATCTCCAAGAGCAGGATTTTTAGGAAGCACTACCTAAACGAGAAGCTTCATTTCAGGGTGTACGGCAGGCTGGCTTCATCCGAGAGAAATCCGGAGATCAGGCGCGTGATGAAAAAGCTATCCGCGCTGGAGGGAGTGCACGCCGGCCTGTGGAAGATGATAGTGGGAGAAGCCGGGATGGGAAGCAGCGAAGCTGTCATAAAGGCCAAGCTTGCCCTCTTTGGAATTGTTCGCAGGCTCTTCGGCCTGGCGTTCACAATAAAGGCGCTGGAATACTCTGAATCGAACCTGATGAAGAAGCTGTCCGCATCTGAAACGGAACTTAAACTAAGCGCCAAGGAGTCCAATGCCATAAGGCGCATAAAGTCAAGCGAGCGCAGCATAGAAACTCCTCTGGAGAACAAGGTCATCGAGTACAACAGCGTTCTGGAGAACATACGGGATGTCATCTTCGGCATGAACGACGGGCTTGTGGAGGTACTCGCCGCTACGGTTGGCCTTGCAGCTGCGCTGCAGCGCCCTCATCTCGTGCTGTTAGGCGGGCTGATAATAGCAGTCTCAGGAACGCTTTCAATGGCTGGCGGCGCATACCTTTCTACAGGCTATGAAAAAGCGGTCAGGGCCGCGAGTTCGAAGAAGGTGGCGCATACCACTCCTTTGAAATCCGCCCTCTACGTCGGTGCGTTCTACATACTTGGCGCCATATTCCCTCTGCTCCCATTTGCATTCGGCGCATCTGGCACGTACGGAATAGCGCTCTCCCTGATACTGACCAGCGTGGTCCTTTCAGTTACGGCTACAGTAATAGCAGTAATAAGCGGCATATCAATAAGGAGGAACGTGCTGAAGAGCCTTGCGATATCCCTGGGCGCGGCCGCAGTCACAATAATAATAGGGGCGTACGCCAGGGTCTATCTCCATCTGGCGATATGAGCTGCGCACCGTTCCCTCAAAATGCTTAAATATGTGTCATCACTAATGCTAATAGAATCTAATTGTCGAGGCGAAGATATGGATGATAAAAAATTAGCAGATGCTGTAAACCAGATAAACAGGCAGATAGACATGCTCATATCGGACACTTCGGTGCCAAAGAACGTACGCAGCGCTGTTGGCGACGCGAAAAGCAAGCTCAATGATGCAAAGGAAGCTGATTTTACGGTGCGAGTATCGGGCGCCATATACAGCATAGACAGCGTCAGCAACGACATAAACCTGCCGCCGCAGGCTCGCACGATGCTATGGAGCGTACTAAGCATGCTTGAATCACTGAAAGAATAGCGGTCATCATGAACCGGAAAGACGTCCTTGGTGAAATCTCCCGCAAGCTTTCAAGGTCTAAAATATTCCTCTCGGGCGACGTCTCGCCGGACATAGTTGAAGGCGTCCAGATAGACGCACTTGTTGCAGAGATAGAGGCGGCCATATCTCCGTCAGAGTCTGGGCTCTCGTTTGCTACTGCCGACGACATACTGGAAGCGATAGGCAGAATATCCAAGCCCAAGGCGCCTGAGCCGATAGAGGTTTCCCAGTCATCCGGTTTCAAGCCTGTGGCCTCTGACCTTGATGCAATATACTCGATAAAGAACAGGCCAGTCGAAAGAGCCGAGGGCACTGTCAACGATTTCATCATGTACTTCAGGAGCAGGCTCAAGAAGATCAAGTCGATACTGAGCTCCCGCCTTAACGGCTCAGGCATAATAAACGCGCTAGAAAGCCTAAAGACTTTTGCCGACGGAAAGCAGGTCGCCATAGCTGGAATAGTGACATCAAAGATAACAACCAGGAACGGCAACATCATGGTCGTGATAGAGGACGAGACAGCAGAGGCGAAAGTCATATTCATGAATTCCACTGCACAGAAGTCGCGCGAGCTGTTTACAAGCGCATCCTCAATAATCAACGATGAGATCCTTGCCGTGAAGGGCAAGATATCCGGTCCGTTCGTCATAGCGAACGAGATAATGTGGCCCGACGTGCCGATAAGGGAAAGGAAGAAGATTGATGACGACATAGCGATAGCGTTCATGTCTGACATACACGTGGGCAGCAAGCTATTCATGGAGAGGAATTTCTCCAAGATGATAAAGTGGCTCAACGGCGGGGTTGAAGGCGCCTCGAAGGAGCTTGCAGGCAAGATAAAATACATAATCATGGCTGGAGACGTTGCAGACGGCATAGGTGTGTATCCCGATCAGGACAAGGACCTCGCCGTGCCAGACATATACTCGCAGTACAAGATGCTTGCCGACTACATAGAAGCGATACCGGACTATATACACGTGTTCGTGCTCCCCGGAAACCACGACGCGGTGCAACGTGCCGAACCCCAGCCTCCGTTCGCCCCAGACATGCTCGACATAAATAAGGACAATGTGCACATACTGCAGAATCCAAGCGTTATGAACCTCCACGGCTTGGAGGTGCTGGCGTACCATGGCACATCTTTGGATTCGATAATAGCATCTGTCCCAGGAATGAGCTATTCAAAGCCTGAGAGTGCAATGGTGGAGGTGCTTAAGAGGCGCCACCTGTCCCCGGTATACGGAGGCAACGTGGTCGTGCCAAGCAGGAACGACAACATGGTCATAGAGGATCCGCCGGACATACTTCACATGGGCCACATACACAAGAACGGCCTGACCGAATACCACGGAGTAAAGATAGTGAACAGCGGGACGTGGCAGGGAAGGACAGACTTCCAGATAAGGCAGGGGCACATACCCACGCCATGCGTGCTCCCTGTATTTAGCATGAAAAGCTACACGTTCACGAATGTGGACTTCAGCTCTACGGTGTAAGGATGGACAATGACAAGTACTTTGAGATGCTGTCTGACGAGTTCGAGAAAGCTTACGCTGTGGCATCAAAGGCAAGGGAGAAAGGGTATGACCCGCAGCCTTACGTTGAGATAAAGCCCGCACCGGACCTTGCGGCGCGTGTCGAGGGAATAATGGGAATAAACGGCCTGGCAGAAACCATACGCAAGAATTCAGATGGCAAGAGCAGGCAGGAACTTGCATTCGCAATGACAGCACTTGTGTGCTCATCAGCTGATTTTCCTGCCGATCCTGCCAAGCGCATGACTGCCGCTGTAAGGATTGGGCTTTGCATACTTACCGAAGGCATACTGGTGGCCCCTACAGAAGGGTTTCAGGGTGTCGAAATACACAGGAACCCAGACGGCTCAGATTATGCGTCAGCTGTTTATGCTGGCCCGATAAGGGGCGCAGGCGGCACCAGCGCAGCGCTTTCCGTAGCTCTCACCGACCACGCAAGAAAGATACTTGGCATAGGGGCGTACAAGGCGCAGCAGAAGGAGGTGGAGCGCTATCTGGAGGAGATAATGCTTTACCATACGCGCGCTGCCAGGCTGCAGTACCTCCCTAGCGAGTCTGACATGCGCAAGATAATAGAGAACTGCCCGGTGTGCATAGACGGCCTGCCAACTGAGGACTTTGAGGTCGGAATACACAGGAACATAAAGAGGCTTGATGCGGATGGGAAGGAGCAGATGCTTACAAACAGGATACGCGGCGGCGTGGCTTTGGTCATGTGCGAGGGAGTTGCGCAGAAGGCCAAGAGCGTGCTCAAGCATACCAAGAATGTCGGCTTAGACTGGGGCTGGCTCAATGAGATAATAAAGGTCGACAAAGGCTCGTCAAAGCCGTCCGACGGAAAGAAGGACTCTTCGGTTTTCCTGAAGGAGCTTGTTGCAGGCAGGCCGATATTTGCCTATCCGGAGCACAGCGGCTCGTTCAGGCTCAGGTACGGCAGGTCAAGGTTCACCGGAATTGCCTCAAAGGGCTTCAGCCCTGCCACTATGATACTGCTTGAAGGGTTCATAGCGACTGGCACGCAGCTAAAGGTTGAGAAGCCTGGCAAGGGCTGCATAGCAATGCCTGTCGACTCTATAGAAGGGCCGTTCGTCAAGCTGGACGATGGGCGGGCGTTTAGGATAGACGATGCGGAGACTGCGCGCAACGTAATTGGAAAGGTATCAAAAATACTGTCGGTTGGGGATATACTTATCACATACGGCGACTTCAAGAAGTCAAATACTATACTAAATCCTACAAGCTTCGTCGAGGAATACTGGGCAGAGCTCCTCCGTGCCGCAGGCTACGAAGGCGGCATACCTATGAAACCAGGTTTTGAGCAGGCGCTAGAACTATCGTCACGCTACTCTGTGCCAATGCACCCACAATACATATATGATTACAACGACTGCGGCGTCGACCTGCTTTTGGGTTTTGCAATCGCGCTTTCATCTGCGAAATTTTCATCCCAGGAGCTCAAATCGCTAGGCAGCATAACATTTGATGGCGAGAGCGTAAGCACAGTCCGCCAGTTCCTTGAGCTTGCATGCGTACCGCACACCGATCTCGGAAACAGGATAATTGTTGAGGCCGATGCGGCGAAGTCGATAGCCGCGAGCTTTGGGCTTTCAGTAGACGGCAAAATAGTTCCTGACAGGAACAAGGACGCCTTCGCAGCGATGCAGCTGTCTGTTGATTCATCAAAGTGGCCCGTAGAAGTGCTCAATAGCTTCTCTCCGTTCGAGATACGCAAACGGTCAGTGCGCGTAGGCGCAAGGATGGGCAGGCCAGAAAAGGCAAAGGAACGTCTCATGGCTCCTGCCCCGAACGTCCTGTTTCCGATAGGCGAATATGGCGGGAAGGAGCGCAACCTTTCCAAAGCGTATTCGATAGAGAAGAAGAAGTTCGGTAATTCATCTATTGAGCTTGAAATCGCAAGATACCGGTGCGGCAAGGGTCACGAACCGCTGAACGGCAACTACTGCAAGGTGCACAAATCACGTGCATACATAGAGAGGCTGTGCCCCAAGTGCGGCAAGAGGACCATAGAGGACAGCTGCGATTCATGCGGCTCGCACACTTTTGGGGGAGAGCGGAAGATGGTTGACCTTGCAGCGGTGATGGACGAAGCGCTCGCATCAATAGGGATGAATCAGATGCCCAAGCTTCTCAAGGGCGTAAAAAGCATGATGAACAAGGACAAGAGCGTTGAGCCGCTAGAGAAGGGCATACTGAGGAGCATGAATGGGGTGCACATATTCAAGGATGGAACGGCGAGGTTCGACGCAACCGATGCGCCCATAACCCACTTCTACCCGATCGAAATAGGCACTCCGGTCCAAAAGCTACGCGAACTCGGATACGATAAGGATTACAAGGGTGAGCCACTGACGCGCGAAGACCAGCTGGTCGAACTAAAGCACCAGGACGTAATAATAAACAACAACGGCGCGGAGTTCATGTTCAAGATATCAAAGTTTGTCGACTCGCTTCTTCAGAAGTTCTACGGGATGGAGCCGTTCTACGGGCTCGATAGCTACAAAGGCCTGGTTGGCCATCTAGTGGTAACCCTCTCGCCCCATACTTCTGCGGGAGTTACCGGCAGGATAATAGGCTTCACGAGCGTCAATGTAGGCCTTGCGCATCCCTACACAATAAGCGCCCGCAGGCGTAACTGCGACGGCGATGAAGATACCACAATGCTGCTGCTCGATGCACTAATCAACTTCTCCAGAAGCTACCTTCCGACAACTATTGGCGGGACCATGGATGCACCGCTGATACTCACGGTGAACGTGCACCCTGAGGAGGTGGACGACGAAGTATGGGAAATGGAAACAGTCCCTGGGTACAGCCTCGAGTTCTACGAGGCCGCAAACAAGTACACAATGCCTGGAGACGTGCAGGTGGAGAGGGTTGGCAGCAGGCTGAACAGCGAGACCATATACAGCAATCTCATGTTCTCACACGGCAGCTCCCCATCCGCGCTCGATGATGCCCCGAAGCGCAGCTCATACACGAAGTTCAAGAGCATGTCTGAGAAGATAAGCGTGCAGTTCAAGCTGATGGATACACTGTGCACCATAGACAGAGCAGACACGGCGAAGAGGCTGATACTCAGCCATTTCATACCTGACTTGATGGGCAACATGCATTCCTATTCGAAGCAGACTTTCAGGTGCGTCTCATGCAATGCGAAATATAGGAGGGTTCCGCTCATAGGCACGTGCACAAAGTGCGGCGGCAAGCTCGTCCTGACGATTTCAAAGGGCGGAATAGAGAAGTACCTTACCACTGCAATAGATCTTGCTAACAGGTACAACCTCGAGCCCTACATAAAGCAGAGGGTGCAGCTACTAAAGGAGGAGATAGAAGCCGTATTTGGCGGCGTGGGCAATGGCATTATGCCCACAAAGCAGTTCGACCTGTCCAAATTCATGTGAGAGCCTTTTCCTCGCAGACACCACAACCAATATAACCTATTAAGGCATAGAAATAATCGGAGTTTACCCAAACGGTTGTCTTGATGGAAGCCAAGCATGAATACGGCGCAGTCCGCAGCAGCGTTGACCTTGGGAAGCTGCGCTTCGTCCCAGACGCTCTTCCTGACCTGAACCTGAATGAAATCAGTGTAGAATGCAAGCAGATGGTGGGAAACTCATCAGTCGAGTGCGTTCCTGTTGCTATAGAGGCAGAAGACGAATCCTCAGCTATAAAAGCATCAACCGAAGCAGGCCATCCTCTTTTCTACATTAAGGGAAGCTCAGAAATCGTGCTCGTGCGCGACGGCAAAGTCGTAGACCGCCATAAAGACGAATCACCGCGGCATGTGTCGAACGGGCTTGAGCTCGCTAAATGCATACGCCTGGGAATAGAGCCATGCATACTACGCCCACCGGCATCGTTGAATGAGATTGTCGAGCAGCTTCGGATAGCCATGTTTTTGGTCAATTCCGAAAGCATAGAACGCCTGCGACAGGCTTCCATATATGTGATCTGATGGATAACGAGAGCAAAGTGACAAAGTCGAGGAAGATAGAGCACGTCAACATAGTGCTTACTCAGGATGTGCAGTACAAGCGGATAACCTCGATGTTCAACGATGTGGAGCTTGTCCCTACGGGGAAGGATGTGGATCCCAGCGCGGTAGACACGAAATCCACATTCCTGGAGAGCGAGATATCCGCCCCATTTTTCGTATCTGGAATGACTGGTGGCGACGAACGCGTAGGCAAGATAAACTACGATATAGCTGCTGCCGTGAGCGAGCTGCGGCTTCCTATGGGCGTGGGCAGCCAGCGCGCAATGATAGAGGACAAGGCCATGGCAAAGACCTACGCTGTCAAGAGCGAGTATCCGGATGTGATACTCATGGGCAACATAGGGGCGGCACAGGCGCTGAAATACACCATTGACGATATAAGCGGGATGGTGTCCGCGATAGGGGCCGATGCGCTGTGCGTACACACAAACCCTGCACAGGAAGTTGCGCAGCGCGAGGGAGACATCTCATTCAGGGGCGCCTTTTCAGCTATATGCAAAATATCAGATAGCATTGGGGTCAAGACGATAGTCAAGGAGGTAGGCAACGGGATATCAAAAGAGGTTGCAAAGAGGTTTGCGGAGACGAGCGTGTACGGCATAGACACGGGCGGTGCGGGAGGCACTAACTGGGTTGCTATTGAGCTTTACCGCGCTGGCAATTCCCACCTGTACAAGCACATATTTAAGGAATGGGGCATACCAACCGCGCAGTCGCTGATCGAAGCAAGGTCAGAGTTCAAGCGCATGCTTACTGCAACTGGTGGCATACGTTCTGCATCAGATATAGCGAAGGCAATTGCCCTCGGTGCCGATGCTTGCGGCATTGCTGCGCCTGTAGTCCAGGCGCAGAGCAGGAACGGCAGCAAAGGCGTTTACGAATATCTCTCATCTCTCTCATCCGGGCTAAAGGGGGAGATGGCGCGCCTCGGCGTCTCAAACGTCAGAGAACTTGCCGGGTTGGAGACTGTGCTCAAAGGTCAGCTCAAGGACGCGATTGCGCAGAGGCTCGGCAACGTGCCTTTCACCGAGTATCTCTGATTCGTGCAAAGCGCAGGCAAGTTTATTAAATTCTCGCTAGAAAATATCTCTACGTGCCAGGGTGGCGGAATCCGGTATCGCGTACGCCTGGAAAATATTCCAGCCAGCGTATGGCTTAACGGCCTTCTGGGTTCAAAAGCATATTGCTATGCTGAATATCCCAGCCCTGGCGCCTTAGCGAATGGTATTTATACTTTTAGATGCCTAAAAGGATAGAAGTTTAGGTTTCCTAATCTTTAAATTGCAGATTTTGACGGCGTAAGCCGTGGTGCATTGATTGGCCGAAAATAAGAGGAATAGGCAAAGCGAACGAAGCGAGCACGCGCATGCGCAGTCCATAGTCAGGATTGCCGGAAAGGATGTCGACGGAGCGCTCAGCATAGGCAAGGCCCTCTTCAGGATAAAGGGCGTCGGCCTTAATCTTTCAAAGGTGCTTTCTCTTGCAATAGAAAACCACCTCAAGATACCTGAAGCGACGCAGATAGGCTCGCTTACCGACGAGCAGATGGCAGCCGTAGAAAAGGTGATCAAGAATCCTATGGAGTACGGCATACCGACATACATGCTAAACAGCAGGAGAAACATGGAGGCCGGCAAGGACATGCACTACGTCGGCAATGATCTGATGTTTTCTATACGGCAGGACATAAATCGCGAGATAAACAACAAGACGTGGAAGGGCTACAGGCACCAGTACGGGCAGAGAGTGCGCGGCCAGCATACACGGTCTACTGGCAGGACAGGAGCAACGGTCGGCGTGACCAAGAAAGCGGCACAGAAGACTGCCACACCTGCAGCATCCTCGGCGAAGCCTGCGCCTGCAAAGAAATGAGATGATTTGATTGGGAGCCCCAAGGAGAAACAGGAAAAAGTACGAAAAGCCTAAGGACATCTGGAACCTCCAGAGGATCAACTCCGACAACTCGCTAAAGGATGAGTTCGGCCTCAAGAACATGAAGGAGCTTTGGAAGGTGCAGTCCGAGATAAGCAACCTCAGGGCAAACATCAGGACGCTTCTCTCGGGAGTCTACACAAATCCAATAGTGGAGCAGAACATAATAAACAGGCTTGTCAAGTACGGCATAAGCAGCGAGTCGCCGACCCTGGACAGCCTTCTCGACCTCAAGGAGAACGCCATACTGGAAAGGAGGCTGCAGTCGGTGGTCTTCAGGCATGGCCTGGCCAGGACTATGAAGCAGGCCCGCCAGCTCATAACTCATGGTTTTATCGCTATAAACGGGAAGAAGGTAAACAGGCCTGGGATGCTGGTCTCAAAGGAAGACGAGCCAGGCATAGGATACTACAAGCCAATAAAGATAGAGCTCAACAAGCCAGAGCATGCAGAGGAATCTGCGGCTTCCGACTCGGAAGCTAACGGAGCAGAGGCTGCTGCCACGCAAGAAGCAACGACTGAACAGCAAGCAGTGGCGCAGGAGGCCCAGAGCTCTTAATGGTGTTATAAATGGCAAAAGCCCCAAAGAAGAAAGAACAGCAGCCCGCCCAGGCAGGCAGCAAGCCAAAGGAAATAGTGTCATACGAAGCCAAGGCTATGGAGGAGGCTAAGACAAAGCCGAGGGCAGAGCGCTGGGGCGTAGTGCACGTATACTCATCTAAGAACGACACGCTCATAACAATGACGGACATAAGCGGCTCGGAGACGATAGCGGTAAGCAGTGGCGGCATGATGGTCAATGCCGATTCGCAGGAGGGCTCGCCCTATGCAGCAATGCAGGCTGCCTACAAGGTCGCCGCAACCGCAAAGGACAAGGGCGTCACAAACATAAACATAGAGATAAGGGCGCCAGGAGGTCACGGTCCAAAGACTCCCGGATCAGGA
>JAMCZI010000005.1 GCA_023485545.1 Candidatus Martarchaeota archaeon | reverse complement strand
GCCTGCCATACCCGATGCCGGGATATGAGAACTACTACGTGCCCAACGAGAAGAAGGTTGAAAGTGCGATAGACAGGCTTTTGTCGTCGTGATAATCATGAAGGAGCTCAAATTCGTAGACATAGGTGAGGGAATAACGGAGGGCCACATAAAGGAGTGGCTTGTGAAGGACGGTGACAGCGTTAAGGAGGACCAGCCCCTTGTCCAGATAGAGACTGACAAGGCGGTGGTGAGCATACCGTCTCCTGTTTCAGGCAAGGCAAAAATAGTTGCAAAGATTGATACGGACGTCAAGGTTGGCGACGTGCTGGCGCAGATAGACGATGGAAGCTCTTCTTCTGCAGCAGAAGCTCCTGTCACGAAGGCGGCTACGGCGATGAATGAAGTCATGCAGAAGCAGACAGGCAAACCGCAGGAACAAGCGGTTAAGGAAGTGCTCGCTACCCCAGCAGTAAGGCATCTCGCGACGCAGCTCGGCATAGACCTCTCGACAATAGTGGGCACTGGCCCGAATGGCAGGATCCTGGAGAACGACCTCAAGGCCGTAGCGGCAAAGCCGAAGCCGGTTCCAGGATATTCAGAGATAAAGGAGGAGCAGCACGGGGAGGAGGTCGAGCGCATGCCGATGACGCAGATACGCAAGGCGATAGCAAGGAATATGGAGCTCTCGTGGACCATACCCCGTGCAACGCACATGGACCTGATAGACGCGACGCACATATCCAACATTCTGACAAGAGAAAAGCCGAATGCAGAAAAGCTTGGCGTGAAGCTTACCCTCCTCCCGTTCGTCATCAAGGCGGTCGTGCAGGCGCTCAAGGAGAACCCGAGGTTCAACGCGAGCTATGACAGGGATAAGCAGGAGATAATACTGAAGAAGTACTACAACATAGGGATAGCTGCTGAGGGCGAAGACGGTCTCCGCGTGCTGGTCATAAAGGGAGCCGACAGGAAAAGCATAATGGAGCTTGCCAAGGAGATTAGGGTGCTAGGCTCCAAAGTGAAGGACAAGAGCATAAAGCCCGAAGAGATGAGCGACAGCACCTTCACAATAACCAACATAGGAAGCCTTGGCGGGGGATTCCTCTCCGTGCCGATGATAAATTATCCGGATGTTGCAATACTCGGGATACACCTTGTGAGGGAAATGCCAGTAGTAAGGGAAGGCAAGGTAATTCCGGGAAAGGTATTGCCATTCTCGCTGGTGTTCGACCACAGGGTTGTCGACGGCGCAGAGGCGGTGAGGTTTGGAAACGCTTTGAAGTCCTATCTTGAGGACCCGGAGTTCCTGGAAATGATATGAGGCTATGCCATGGTGATGGGATCCATACCTGAAAGAGTTGACATCGCAGTGATAGGCGGCGGGGTCGGCGGATACGTCGCTGCGATAAGGGCGGCTCAGCTCGGAAAGAGTGTAGCGCTTATAGAGAAGAACAAGCTTGGCGGACACTGCCTGAACTACGCCTGCATACCATCCAAGACCATGATACACATTGCAGATACGCTTTATACGGCGAACAATTCTGAGAAATTCGGCATAACTGGAAAGGTCGGCATCGACGGCAAAAAGCTAAACGGATGGAGGATGTCTGTTTCAAAGAAACTGGAAGACGGGGTGGGATTCCTCTGCAAGTCAAACGGGGTTGAGACATTCAAGGCTGAAGCGACATTCCTCTCTTCGAACAAGCTTCAGCTTACTGACGGAGTCGAAATAGAATTCGGAAAGGCGATAATAGCTACGGGGTCTGAGCCTGCTGAGCTTTCTGGTTTCGGCTTCTCGGACAGCGTAATAGACTACAAGAAGGCCCTAATGCTGGATTATGTGCCAAAGAGCATTGCAATAGAGGGAGGAGGATACGTTGCCGTAGAGCTTGGCACCATGTTCGCAAAATTGGGGAGCAAGGTATCGATAATAGCGAGGTCTGAGCTGCTCTCAAAATTCGACAAGGATGCAATCGCGATAATACGCAAGCGCATGCTTGCTCTTGGCGTCTCGATATACGCGAATTCTGCACCCTCTTCATACGCAGACGGGAAGCTTGTGCTTGAGGATGGGAAGCAGATAGAAGCGGAGCTTCTCGTGGTGGCAATAGGGCTGAAGCCATTCACTGCGGGGCTTGGCCTCGAAAACACAAAAGTGGAGATAGATGGGAGGGGTTTCATAAAGGTGGACGCATCTCTCAGGACTTCAGACCCGGACATATTCGCGGTCGGCGACGTGATAGGCGAGCCTATGCTGGCCCATAAGGCGATACGGCAGGGCGTAGTTGCGGGGGAGGCGGCTTCTGGAGTAAGAAGCGAATTTACAAATCAGGTCATACCTGCAGTCATTTTTTCCGACCCTGAAATAGCGATAGCTGGAAAGATGGAGGGCGATGGTGTCCAGGTAAAAAAGTTTCCGCTCAGCGCACTCGGAAGGGCCATAGCGCTTGATGCGACCGAGGGGTTTGCTAAAATCGCATATGACAGCAGAGGAATTGTAGTTGGAATGGAGGTTGTCTCAGACGAAGCCAACGCGATGATAAGCGAAGCTGCACTCGCCATAGAGATGGGTGCGACACTGGAGGACATCGCAGACACGATACATCCGCACCCGACATACAGCGAATCGGTGCAGGAAGCTGCCGAAGCAGCGCTAGGCAGGGGGATACACTTCTTTTATGGTAAATGACGATGGACTTCGACAGCGACTTTGAGGACGGATACGCGCATACGTCTTATGGATCAATATATTTCAAGAGGCACTGGAACGACGGACCATCGCTCGTGATGCTGCATGGACTTGGGGCGGATGTAAACACCTGGCGCAGGGTTGTGCAGTTCATGCCGGAGAGCATTGACCTTTATCTTGTTGACCTTTTAGGCCATGGAAGGTCTGACAAGCCCAGAATTGACTACACGATAAGGACGCAGGTGGACTCGCTAAACGAGCTTGCCGGAATCGTCGGGGTTCACAACTTCTTCCTCCTCGGGCATTCCTACGGAGGGTGGATAGCCGCTTATTACGCGATGGAGAATGCGGTGCGCGGACTAATACTTGAGGACGCCGCAGGCCTTAAGGAGTATTTTGACTATATAAGGAACAATTTCGACCTGAACGCGTACAAGAGGTCTATGGCGAGGGAAGTCCTCAAGATGAACGGCAACGAGGAGCACGTTGTATCGAGCATATTGGACGTAGACTTTGGCCCTGAGCAGCTCACCAAAGAGGGGCTTTCTTCGATATCCTCGCCTACAGTCGTGATGTGGGGCGCAGAAGACAGTGTAGTACCTGTCGAGTATGGGAGGCTGCTTAACAGGTATATAACCGGAAGCAGGCTCATTGTAGTAGACGGAGCGGGGCACGAACCACACTACACTATCCCAGAGGAAGCGGCGCGTAAGATTTTGGATTTTATCAATGACGTTGATGCAAATGGGTGACTCTGTGAAAGTATGCATATTCAGCAGGAGAGACTACGGGGAGATTGGAGCCATACGGAAGGCATTTGAGGTTGTGCAGCCGCGAAAGGCAGACATCTGCATAGCAGTAGGAGGCGACGGCACTTTCATCAGGGCGGCCAAGAGCTTCGACGGCCCGATACTCCCGATAAGGGGGAACGATGTGGGAAGCGCGGCATACTACTCAGACGTAGGGATAGACAGGATAGAGGAAGTTTGCAGGCTGCTTAAGGCCCGGAAGTATAAGGTTGAGCGCATATCGCACAAGCTTGAGGTCCACTATTCGGGCAAGCGCAGCTATGCGATAAACGAGGCTCTGCTCAGGAACGACAGCAGCAACGTGTATTTCGATATATATATTTCAAGGGATGGAGTGAGGCGCAGGGTATACCCGTTCGTGCTCGGTGGCGACGGTGTCTTAGTCACGAGTGCGATAGGCTCAACAGCGTACAACAGGGCCGCGGGAGGGCCAATAATAATGGACCCAGATGCGCTGTGCATCACTCTCCTCAACCCAGATGGGCCGCTTCGCAATCCTGTCATAGTGCCTGACAGCAGCAGCATAGAAGTTGTAGTAGTCAGGTACAAGGGATTCCTCGAATGCGACGGAGTCAGGCTGAAAAAGTTTGAAAAGGGGGAAAAGTTCAGCGTGAAGAAGTCCGACAGGAAGCTGGATATCATCAGGCTCGAAGGGTTCGGGGAAGACACTGCCCAAAAGCTCAGGAGGCTCATACTGGAAAAAGCAGTTGACAAATTCTCAGATTAGGGCTTGGTAAAGCTTGCCCACGTCCTGCATACCGGGCAGCGTATGTACCTCTTTGCGCCGCTCTTCGCACCCGCAAAAAAAGCGCTTATCCTGCTGTAGTCGAACTTGTTTCCGCAGACTACGCATTCGACCTTGTTGTTGGCCATCGCCATAACATCACCATTCAGCCCTCAAGAAGAGCCTCCACAAGCTCCTGTTCGTTGAAGCCTCTCGGCACAACTCCCGAGAGCGACAGCTCAAGCATCGCAGCCTCGAGGTCACCTATCTCGTATTTTCTTCCTATTAGGTGTTTCGAGAGCATCTCAAGGTAGGAGTCGTCAGCTGAGTCGCCCTCAAGCTTTATCTCCTCAATCCTGCCGTCGGACACCTCCGCAAGCACGGACAGCCTTCCAGAGCTGGTTGAATACTCCTTCCTTATCTGCATGATATTATATGCCAGCGCTGTAATAAATATTTTTCCGGAAAGCCTTGGCTACATCATGTTTCTGTAGAAGAGCGAGAAGAATATGGCTATGCCTATCATGAATATTATGTCTATCAGGCCTATTACATGGAAGGCGAGCATCAGCACAAATATCGTTCCCATCGTTATGAAGTAGGCCTCTTTGTTCCACGCGAGCACCTTGCTTCCGTCAAGAGGGTATATCGGCAGCATGTTGAAGAATGCTAGCAGTATGCTTATGAATATCGTCAGATTTATCGCGTAGCCTAAGTATGACCCATTGGGAGGATTGAGCGCGAAAAGAAGCCCGACGAAGATGCCGAATACAACGAAATTGGTGAGCGGCCCAGCGAGTGAGACTATCCCATTTTCGCGCTTAGTGAAGCTGTTTGTATATATCATAGTCGCTCCGGGTATCCCGAGCAGGAAGCCGAACGCCCCAGTGAGAAGCGTCACTATCAGGCCGTTATACGATGTCCTGAACCCGGCTATGGCGCCATAGTGCTGTGCGACGAACTTGTGCATCAGCTCGTGCAGTATGAAGCTGAGCGAGACGCCGAGCGCCACCGCGGGTATAAGGACTGCAAAACCTAATGGAGAACCTCTTGAAAGGCCGAATATGCCGCCGGATAACGTCATGGAGAACGCTATTATGAGCACAGCATCAGCTATCACTATGTCCTTTATTTCCCTCTTTGTATTTTCGTTGCTGCGCAAGAAGACACTCAGTTCTTTGGTTTCAGCGGCTCCGTTATCGTGATAAGGCTCTGCAGTATGTCGCTTTTGACCTTTTCTTCCATTTCGATTTCACACTCAAAGCTTATGCGGAGGAGGTACGTTAGAACGGTAGTCTCTTCTACAATTATGCTTGGCGCATTTTTTATGCCTGCCGCAGCCCTGACGGCTTTCTCTATGTCGGAGCTGATTTTGCTGAATGGTATTGACTTTGGGATCTCAAAGCGCACGTTGAGCATGTGCGTAGAACTCGATATCGCAATAGCTGCCTGGACCATTATGCTGTTCGGTATCTTTATGTGCTCGTTGTCCTTGTCCTTTATTATGGTATACATCAGGGTGAGGTCCTCTATTGTGCCTCTGTACCCGTTCTTGATCTCATCCCTGGAGAAATACTTTGGAGGCGTTAGTGTGAGCATCACTCCGTATTGCCATGTGCTTACTTCCACCTTGTCGCCCACCTTGAAGGGCTTTACAAAGATGAGCATTATTCCGCCGAATATGTTTGACAGCACATTCTGCGAGGCCAGTCCCACCACTGCGCCTATTATGGTGCCGCTAAGCAGCACGGAGGAGGTGTTTATCCCAAGCGCCGAGAGCACGAATAGTGCAAGTATGAAGTAACCGACAAGGTTCACTATCAGCACTATCGGCCTTGCGCGCCCCTGCGACGTCGCCCTAGTGAGCCTTGACTCTAGTATCCTTGTGAATATCCGAAGTACGGCGAATACTGTTATCCCGATTATTGCTGCATATATCAGCTTTGAGAAACTGTCCGGTATGATGTGAAACACGCTTGTAGAGAGGTATATGCCGAGCAGCAGGAACGCGAGGACCGCTATTATCACGCCCACCCCTTCGATGAGGTTGGCTTTTGCGTTGTGGGGTTGCGCCTGCCTTGAACTGGCTCTTCTGGCCTTTGCGGATGCCATAAATTCTTATTTGCCCACAAATGTATAAAATATGTTGCTGCAATTATATGTGCGCAGTCCCATCGTCTAGTGGTCAAGGACGGCAGGCTCTGGACCTGCAAACCCCAGTTCGAATCTGGGTGGGACTAATAGGGATAAGTTGCGCCAAAATCCGTCGGTGCTGCAGAGCGCATCACAGGTTCCTAGTTTTTCTGCAAATGCCGCATGCTTGACGCTGCGCAATAAGGATTTATAAATGAGGCATTCCAACTATTATCATGGCGAGCTTCAAGCAGGAGAAGGACCACATAATAATTTGCGGCTATGGAGTCGTAGGCCAGAAAATAGGCGAAGTTCTAGGCGAGCATATGATAGACTTCATCATAGTGGACAACAACGACTCGCTCACCGGGAAGCTAGAGGAGCAGGGGCTTAAAGTCGTCAAAGGGGATGCAACAAGCTCCAAGACCCTTAAGGATGCTGGCATAGTTGGAGCAAAGGCGATAGCGGTAGTGATGGACAACGACGCCAAGAACCTTTTCGCAGTGCTGACTGCCAGGGATCTCAACAAGAAGATTTTCATAGTGACCAGGGCCAATGATGATTTCGTCAGGGAGAAGCTCATAGAGGCTGGAGCGGACTACATAGTGATGCCGCAGAAGGCTGCGAGCAGGGAGATAATAAGCGAACTCAAGAAAAACGATGCTGGTTGATTTATGGAAGGAAAGAAACAGGAGGAGGAGAGACTTGCCGGGCTCACCCTTGTGGTGCTTACCGCAATAGGCATAGCTTTTACCGCATTTTCCATACTGGAGTTTTATACTATTACAGGAAACGTATACAACGCCAGCTACTACTCGCTCCTATCGATATTTGATGCTGAAGGGATTACCCCGATTACCAATTATATAGCGCCTTTCACCCTAGAGTTTTACAGGCTTATCCTAATCCTAGCCGCAGACGGAGTGGTGAAGATAGTAATAATCGGCCTGGTTATGGCGTCTTTCATAAACATAATGTCCGACATAGATATAAAATCAAAGCTTGCCGGAATCGTTGCCAAGAGGATCAGCGGCCACACGGTAATATGCGGGTATTCGATGCTCGCAGAAAGGCTTTGCGCAGAGCTGGCGGCGCAGAAAAGGAAGTTCATAGTGATAGTGGACAGCGAAGCAGATGCTGAGATGCTAAGGGCACTCGGCTATCAGACAATAGAGGGCGACTTCAAATCCGAGAACGTGCTCAGGAAGGCGTATGTGGAGAACGCAAAAACAATCATATTCGACGCGAGAGACGACTTCGACAACATGATGGGCGTGATTTCAGCCAAGCATCTCAACAGCAGGATAAAAGTCATAACGCGCGTGAAAGACGAGTACACAGTTACTAAGATGCACAGGGCAGGGGCCGACCAGTGCGTCGTGCCTGAGATAGTTGCGGGAGTCGAGCTCGGCAACTATATAGTATCGAAGCTTTTCAGGTGAGATTTGTGGCAATAGCACTTGGCAGGATGCGCATGCTTTTCTACAGCATAATAATACTCTTCGCAGCTGCCCTGCTTCTCACTCTCGCCTCAGGAGTGAAATTCTACATTGCTTTGGTGTGGAACCTCCTCAGCATGCTTAACGTTTCCTATCCCCTCCTCCTGCCGTTCAGCCTCGGGGAGAACGCTTACATACTTACAGCAGACATACTCGACACCATAGCTTTCGCTCTGCTTACTGTAGTGCTTGCGACGCTATTCTTCAATTTCATAAAGAAGGTCAACATACGCTCCAGAATAATAGATGCAAAGGTTGCAAAGGTCGGTGGGCACGTGATACTTGCGCCCTACAACAGGTTTTCAATTTATCTGGCGCAGGAGATGAAGAAGGAAAAAATGGACGCGGTAGTTGTCGTCGCAAGCGAAAAGGACAGGATGGAGATGCACAGGCATTCTATATTGTCAGTAGTTGGGGATATCAAATCTGTTGACGCTTTCATAGATGCTGGGGCCGAAAGGGCTAAGAGGGTTGTTGCCTGCAGCGACAGCGACATAGAGAACGCGCTAATAACAATAACCGCAAAGACCGCCAACCCTTCCATAGAAGTAGTGTCGAGGGTAAGCAGCGAAGACGACATATCCAAGATAGGGAGCGCCGGCGCGCTTAGAATGGTCATGCCGGAAATAACTGTTGGTGCTGAGATAGGGGACGTGCTGGCCAAGCGTTTCCAGTGAGCTCGAGAGAAGGCTTGGTTTTCCTTGCGTCACGGCTGGCTTTTGCCACCAGAAGGCTTCTTCTTCTGCTCTTCTTCAGCCTTCTTCTTTGCAAGCTCCCTTGCCTCAGCTGCCTTCCTCTCACGCTCGGCTTCAACTTCGTCGCGTATCCTCTTTGCTTCGGCTTCCTCATCAGCGCTCTTCTTTTCCTTCATCTTGCGCAGGTTCTTCGGCGCATCGCTTGGATTGCCGAGCTCCTTGGCAACACCAGTTTTTGCAGAGCTGACGACAGACTCGGATTTAAGCAGAGCCGAAGTCGCGCCCAGGAGTTTTTCGCGGTCTGCTGCGCTGCCGGCAAGGAAATCCTTCTTCTCTGATGATATTGCATCACGATAGCGCTTCAGTTCTGCCAAACGCTGTGCGCCAGGCAGGTTGGTTTCGGCATTTTCATCAGATACCGTTTTGAAGCCCTCACCCTTTGAGGCAGCAGGCTGCGCCGAGACGTATGCGCTCATGGACTTCTCCAGCTTGTTTATCTGGTCGTCTATGCGCTTGAGCATAAGATCCGGACTTGCGGATATGAGCCTGAGCCGCTCTCTCTGCGCGGCATCAACCTGCGAATTCGACAGGTCGGAAAGCTCTTTCTTGTGCTTCGCCTCAAGCTCACTCATTGCGGCACGCTGCCGGGCTTCAAGGCCTGAGAGCGACTCCACCGAATCCGACTTGACCTGCCCTTTCGGCGACGCGCCGCTCTTGAGATCTGCCTTCCTGGCTTCCATGAATGATTTCTTCTCAGCCTCCTGCCTATTCTTTAAGGCCTTAATCTCCTCGCCCTGCGACTTCTTCAGGTCGTCAAGCACCTTGGAGTGCACAAATGTCCCCTTCATCTCCTCGAGCTTCCTTGCTTCCTTCTCGTAAAGTTCCGGCTCTACCTTCTTATTTATCTGCTTAAGGTAATTCTGCTGCTTGCTAAGTTCGTGCTTTTCAGAAGCGCCGTAAGCTACGCCTTTCACGAACTTGCCGTTGTTCATCGCCTTTATGCTATTGAGCTCCTCGAGCAGCTTGTCGGCTTTTGATGTCTGCACAAAGTAGGCGTCCTGCCTCTTCTTGAGCTTGGACTCCTGGCGCTCGAGGGCCCTGCTGGTGCTCTCGGTATTGCTGGCCCCGCCCACGCTCTCCTTCGCCGATTTCATCAGCTTCTTGGCCTCCTCAGTGCCGAGCGTGGCTGCCAGTGCCTCGTAAAGGGCTTTCTTCTCTGCAACTGCGTGCTTTGCCTCCTTGCCAAGCGACTTGAACTCGGCCTTTTTAACATCCTTTTCAAGCTTCTCCTTTGTCTTTTCTGCCTTTTCGCCCATCTTTGTTATCTTGTGCTTCTCGAGCAAACCTAGATTTTCAGGGCCGCCTTTTGATGACGGAGCAGCGAGCGGCGCACCCTTTGCGGATCCCTGGGCACCATAGCCTGCTGCCGCCTCCTGAGCCAGGACAAGCTTCTTTCTGGCCTCCTCCTTTGCCTTAGCGGCGGTGTCGCGCCTCTTCAGCACCTTTGAGCCGGCCATCGTAGAAAAGCCTATGCCGCCGGCTGCCGCTCCCTCGATTATGTCTGTCGGCATGCCCTTCTTCGCGAGTGCCTCCCTGCCCTTCTCTGCGAGTGCGCTTGTCAGCTTCGAATTCGAGGACAGCTTCTTAGCCCTAAGGGCTGTAGCACCCTTCTTTAGCATTCCTCCAGCCTTCTTAAGGTCTTTGGCGCCGAACTTCTTGCCCTGCAATCTACCTTTTGCAGCGTTCCTCTGCCCTGCGCCGCCGCCGTATCCCTGCTTGTGCAACGCCTTGCCGCGCCCCCCGCCGCCGAATGAGCCGCCCAAGCCTATTATGGCGCCTATCCCGAATGCGCTGAATATGCTGGCCCCCCTCGAAAGCCCGGCTGCGGCAGCTATAAGTATTACTATTATGACTATCGGGACGAAAGCGTATACGCCGCCAAAACTCAGCACCACTCCGGCAAGGGCTATTCCGAGCACCATACCACCGATATAATACCGCATTTATTAATATAAATAATGTGCTATAGCGTTAGCCATGTGTGAAGGCCCACTTTCTGGGGTGCATTGCGGCAAGCATGATCAGTATAGCAGCTATGGCAACAAGCAGCACTGCCTCGATATCTCCGAGGCTCAGGGCGTAGCTGCCTATCGGAAGAGACTGTATAGTCTGGTTAGGGGAGTAGGTGTAACTGTACTCCGGAGTCGAAATGTAAAGCGCAGCATTGGAGCTGTCGACCGTGTTTGCAGAGTATGCTAGTGGCACCTGGCTCACAAGGTTAGGCTGCGGCGAAGGCACCCCGTAGTATTCTGCGATTATCCTGGATGTGCCTGTGCCGCATGCCGGGACGTTCATCGAAAATCCTCCCGAGGAGTTTGTAGTCGCTATTCCTACGAGGCCGAGCTGGGAGGTAAACTGCCCGGTACCGTTGATGAAGTCTGGAAGGCAGTATTCCACCTGCCCGGATGGGCCTATCTGCGAGGACTTGAGCCCGTAATCCCCGTATATGTTGCATTCCCAGTAGTTCTGCTGCGTTAGCAGGCTGCTCGGCTGCGGTGAGCACGATTGGCCATTAACGTACTGCGGCGAATATGTAACGAGCGATGACACCACTTCTCCTCCGACAGTGTTGCCCCCGTTTTGTGTTGCGTTTGTCGGATTGGCCAGTGTGCAGCCGTATGCGTTAGAGCCGTATGCGCAGTTCTCAGCATATTGGGCGTAGGACTGCAGGCTCTGGTATGTCTGGCTTGGATAGAAGTTTATGTTGGTATCGTAGTATACGTATATCTTCTGCCCTGCGGGAAGCGGGTTTACCGAGACGGGCGTGCTTCCTGTGACGTAGCCCGCAAAGCCCTTCACGGCTATGGTGCTCTGGTTGGGGTTTGTTGGGTCTATGTTGTCAACCGCTGAGAGCGACAGCGAAGTTATGTTGGCCATGTCAATATCAAGGGGCATCGATATCTTGTTCCCGAACCTGTCTATGAGGTTGTACACCAGCCTGTCGTACCCCAATATGGATTTGTGGCCGGTCATGTCTATCCCAAGAGAATCTAGCGTAGAGGCTATGTGATATGCATTGACTATGCTTGCTATTCCTCCGTCATTTGTGAAGTTTGAGAGGGTGAAGTTATTGGATTTCGGAAGATAATTGTTAGGGTTGTAGTATCCGGATACGCTTCCAAGGTTGCCAACGACGTTATCTGGAACCGCAACCTCGGTTGCGTATGCAGGAACAGACTTGCCGAAAGCATCAAGGTAGTGCAGCGACTCGTAGTAGTTGTAGTTGTGGCTCTGGTTCAGGATCATCTGGGGATTCTGCTCTCCTGAAGTTGTCGCAGTGAGGTTTACGTAGGCCTCGCCTATCAGCCTGTTTGTAAACATCTCGTAGCCGATTCTGGGAGGCATTATCAGGTTCGCGTCTGACAGCTCGGGGGAATAATACACGCCTGTGCCGAAGTACTGCAGGAATATGCTGCCGCCTTCTATTGCGGTTGTGTTTGTACTTGAGTTGACCTTTGACACGCCGTAGGTGAAAATCGTGTATTTCTTGTTAACGCTGCTAGGGAAAGAGTAGGAGGACGGGCATGAATCGCCGTTGCTTGACTTCGGGGCTTGCGAAGATGGAGTCCAGTCTTCTGATAGCGAGAACGAAGCTTTGTATGGAACGAGCACGTATCCGCTTATGTTGCTCGTCAGGCTGGTGCGTGGTATGAGCTGCGACGGGCTTATCGGCAGCGAATTGCTTGGTATGCCGTTGCCAACGTTTATCGTATTTGCTATGATGTTGGCGCTGGATGGGCTCGACGAGCTTGAGGAGAGTGAGGATGAAGTGGATGCAAGAGCGGTAACAGCGGAGACGTAATCGGTTGGGTAGCCGAGGTTCTCGACATACTTGAATGAGCTTGGCACGCCGAGTATGGGGCCGTACATGTCGCTCAATATTGACCATGCGGGATTGGGCTCGGATGAGCTTCCGGAAGATGATGACGTTTTTATGTTCTGCTGCTCCACGGTGCAGGGCGTATTGCTTGCCGTGCTGGATGAAGCGTCTGGAGCCACGTAGCAGGTGTAATGCGAATTGGCCATGTTCGATACAGTCGTATAATTCACTATCTGCGGCTGGAATGAGAGAAGCTCCGCATAAAGTGGCTTTGACGGAGTAGTTGTGCAGACAATCCCTCCGTGAACACCAGATGACGTGCAGCTCTTCACCCCAGAGATATACGAGTGCGAGATTATGTATACAGTGCCGTTGAAGTTGATCCCGATTGAGAAGTTGCGCTGCCCCACATTCGCCCCGTCAGCCTCTACCATAGATGCTATTGGCGGATACGCAGTATCAAGGCTGTTTGGAGTGTATGTGCAGCCATACGCGCAGTAGCTTACGTAAGTGCCATCGGGCAGCGATATGTTTGCTGCAAGCGGCCACCCATAGGGCGGGTTGCTGAGCGCTCCTCCCAAGCTCCCTGTTGATACAGATACTAGGCCTGAATTGGAAGGTATCAGATCATAATAGCTCTGGGGGTCTATGCTAACCTCTATGCCATTTGAGGTGAAGGCGCGAAGCGTGAGCACCGTGGACTTGAGTCCGTTCACAGTGAATGTCCAGTTATCCATGACGTACTGTATGCCCCCAACATCTGCGAGCGCAATCGGATGGTGATACGACGATATGTCATTTGACGTAGGTGCACCGGAGTAAGCAGCAGCTATCTGCGCATTGCCATAAGGCCCGCCGTGCGCAAGGTATGACGTTATGTTGAGCATGTTGAGCGGGTTTGAATAGTTAAGCGCTATCTCACCCACGTATGTGGCGTTGACGCTTCCATAGACAGTCACATTTGCGAAGCTGCTGTTGGCAAGGTACAGATACTGGCCGCCGGGGTCTGACGCAAGCATGTCTGACGCGTGGAATCCTGGTGGAACCTGCTGCGCTGCAGATTCATTGCTCGTGCCGTTCGCAAGCCTGTAGCCGAGAGTGAGCTTGCCGTTGTTCGGATCCACGCCGCTGAAAAACACATCGCCAGCGTCGTCGGTAGTTATCGCAGTAGGTATGGCGTTGAACGTCAGAGCCTTTGGTATTATGGATTTGCCCCAGCCGAAGAACCCTCCGGAAATGCCAAATATACCTCCCTGCACCCTTGATACGTTTGACACCCCGACTATGTAGAGGTTGGCAGACTGCTCCGCGAGCGATGCATTCCAGTAAGACTTCCAGCTCTCGTTCCATGCAATGCTGTTAGGCTCAGGCGCCACGCTGTCAGGCTGCTCGTTGCTCACGTTGAAGTAGCCGTATGGTATGAAGCGCATGTCGTACAGATATGAATCAGTTGTTGTGGATATGCAGAAGCCAAAGCAGTCGCTTGGTATTGATGTGTAGTTGAGCGCGTATATATTGTCATTGGGCGACGCAGCTATGAAGGAAGGGCTGGAGACTGCTGCAGACGTGTAGTTGCCGAAGAGGCTCTTTAGGAAGCCGAGGTGGAGCGAGTTGGCTGTTGTTGGTGTGAGGTCAGAGATGAAGTAGGCCTGGGGTGCGCTTGACAGTTCCTGCACATTGGGGTCTGTAGTTGATGTTATGTTGAGCGGCAGTACAGACAGTATGCCGTTTATAGTGGCGAACAGGCCGGAGCCCATTTGTATTGGCAGGGGCTCAAGCGCGTTTGCAGGGTTGAGATAATTGTAAGGGCTGTATGTGTCATATGACAAGTTAAGGTATTCCGCGTGAGCAGCCAGATTGCTGTATGTTGCAGGAACCGATATGTTGTATAGGAAATATGGGAATATGGAGGAATTGGTCCACTGCTGCCCGTTTGGAGCAGAGCCGAAGTAGATGTTTGCAGTATATGTTCCTACTCCAAGCGCGAGGCCGCTGCTTTGTTGCTTGCATGTTGGCCCAACAAGACCGCTGGAAGCGAGTATACAATATGGCACCCAGTAGGTATTTGTAGCGCCGTTGTCATAAAAATAGTAGTTGCCAGGCTCAGATGTGTACTTGCCGCTGGAGTAGACTTTTACAGTGGCGACATTGTTTGGAGATGCAAGGGTAAACGTGTTGCTGCCTATCACTATGTCATTCTGCCCTGCCCACAGGCTATCATATCCTGAATTGCCGGAGGTGCTGCAGGATTGGTAGAACACATAATTTGTGCATGACTGGCTATACACTGAATTCCCGCCGTTGGCGTATGTGTAGGGCTTGTGGTTGATTCCGTTTATGTTGACGTAACTATCTCCCTGCGCATTGATCTGCTTGGGTATGGTTATGTTGGCGCTCTGTATTGAGTCTAAACTGTCCCCTATCGAATACGTGTAGTTGTAGGCACATGTGTATGAGTTTCCTGCTGAATTGGTCTCATTTACATCGACAGTGAGGTATTGGAACGGTGCGTCCAGAGAAGGAAACGCCTCGGCGAATTTGGCTTTTGAGAGGAACGAGGGATTGTTTGCACTGGAGAGATCGGCATACTTGGCGTACCATGACCATATGCCGTACTGCGTCTGCGACGGAACATTCTGGTATATCAGTGTATTGGTGCCGTAGCCGTTCGATATGTTGTATGCATAGGAGCCAGAATTGTTGGCCTCTCCCACATAGCCAAGGTCGTCCAGATATGCCTGTGTCAAGTTGATGAAATGCACGTTTATGGTGCCGTTTGCTACTTGGTACTGGCTCCACGTGACGTTTGTCTCAAGGGATACGTTGGTTTTCAGGGAGTTTGCGTTCGCAAGGCAGGCGTCACCACCTATCCTAGAAACGCCGTTGCCAACTATATACTCTAAAGTGTTGGACGGATTTGGAGTATTGGGGCATGTAAGCAGGTACTGGTTGTTAGCAAGGTTTGAGAGTATTACATTTGCTATTACTGGAGTGTTGCTCGTGGGGCCATTCTGAGAGGTGCTGAAGCTGCCTGTCCCGGCGTAATTGCCATAATTCCCAGTGGTTATGGTGCTGCCGTTGAGGAAGATGCAGTTTCCTGCAGTAGGCGTATATGGATTGCACTGTGGAGGTATGGTTGGCTTATTAACAGTCACCTGGGCAGTTGCAGTAGCTGTCTGCCCGCCAGCATCCGTGACCGTAAAAGTTATCAAGTAGCTGCCCTGTGAATAGAAGGTGAAGCTTTCCGAGGTTCCGGACCCACTCTCGCTGTACTTGCCCGGGCCTGAGACGCTGTAAGTGTAGGAATATGGGCCGTAACCTTTTTTTGCTGAAAGAGTAAAGGTAACCTGTCTTTTGAGGACAGTGACAAAGCTGGATGGCGAAACGGAAAGCGATAGGGCAGGGGTCATTCCAGCTGCGTAGACGGCGCTTTTAGTCCCTCCGAAACGGCATGATGGCCCACTGCACGATGATACGGTTTCATACGGGAAGGCGGCGTAATACTGCGACTTGTTGCTTTCATTCTGATATATACTGACCTTCATGTATGCTTCAGGAAAACCATCAGTCGAGTATTGCTCGTACATTAGGGCAGACCCGTCGTGAATTTTATCGTATGTGATGCTGTTGCAGGTGACGGGGCTGTTGTTTGAATTCATATCTCCTGCACAGGAGCTCGGCATGTTGGTCTGTGTAAATCCTGCGTAGTAAACCCCATATATATCAAGATAGCTTCCAGTAGGGGGCTGGTTTATGCTTGCATAGCCGACATGGTAGCATGTGCTAAAGAAACCGCATGAGGTAGAATAGCTCACCCACACAGCATCAGGCTGGCCAGATACGGTAAACATATTGTTCTTTGGATAGTTCTGCCCGGATCCGTATACGACAGTGGTGTCGTTGTTTTGTGTTTCGGTAAATGAGAATGTGGCCCCGTTGCGGGTGCACGTCACTGTTGTTCCGGGGCCTGCATGCCAGAGCGAGCTCCTGCAGCCGCTATTGAATCCGCCGACAAGTGTGAAATTTGTATAGTAGTACGAATTGGTGACTGGTGGCCCTCCAGGGTACTGTGGCTGCGTAACCGTGTAATAGGCGTAGTCGGATGTTGGTTGTGAAGTGGTTTGGTATGCGACCTGCGGCAGAGTTGCGTTGGCCTGTTGGCCCTGCTGCAAGGACTGTGCGGCAGATGAGTGTGCAAGCATCAGGGAGATTATGATTAAGACAAGATACATGCCCGTTTGTCGCATTTTCACACTTCTTACAGTCTTTATTACCACGGCAATTATTTATAATATTAGTAAGTATGCTTTTCTTTCGGCTTTTTGGTACCGCCAGCCATCACACCAATGACTGCTTCAGCTACCCCAAGCAGCTCGCCTGGCTCCATCATGAAAGGCCTTTTTTCTGGAATGCCTATTTCCCCAATAATTTGAGCCATGTCGCCCTTGCCAATGCCGAGCGCGGTTGCAGAGTCGCGCAGCGCGTTTGCAATCGTCTTCTTCTTGTATGACATTATTGATGAGATTATGCGTACTTCAAGGTCGCCGATTTTGGTCTTCTTCGGCGTTATCCGTACGAATACGGATTCTACTTTCGGCTTTGGAAAGAAGTAAGACGGTGGTATTCTGTCGCGCAGGATTGTAATGTCGCTGGAGAGGGCGGAGATTACGCTTATCCTTGAATACTTGCGTGTCCCGCTCCTTGCGAGAACGTGGTCTATGAACTCCTTCTGCACGCAGATGAAAGCTTCGATGCGCGAGGAGGCGAGCCAGAGGACCAGTTTTCCAGATATGTTGTATGGAACATTGCCTATCAAGACGCCATAGCCGTCAGTTACTTCAGGCCCGAGCGAGAAGAAATCGGAGTTGATGATTTCCAGATTTTTAAAGTCGAGGCTCGCTATCAAAGCCTCGTAGAGCCGCTTGTCCTTTTCTATGGCAAGGACAGTATCAGCCTTGTCGCAGAGGTGCCGTGTCAGCATCCCCAATCCGGGGCCGAACTCCATGACCTTTTTTCCAGAGATGCACGATGCTTCATAATCGGCAAATCTGTCCTCAATCAGGAAGTTCTGCCCGTAGTCCCGCCTTGGCTTGAACGAACGCGCAGCCGATACCGGATCAAATTGTAGCATCGCATGATAATTAGCAAAAGGGTTTTATTAACTTTATAGGATATGATAGGCGATGGCAGGTATGAGATCGCAAAGCGCGCTGGAATTCATGTCCACTTACGGATTTGTATTCCTCCTACTTGCGATAGTGATAGCGATACTGTATTTCTTCATAGGCCTCCCGAAGGCGATAGTGCCTTCGCAGTGCGTTTTCTTCAACAATTTCAACTGCGTAGATTCGGAGTACACAGTAAACACCACGACAGGCATAGGGTCGAAACTGTTCATAGTCGCGCAGGATGTTGAGCCCGGTATAGTGAACATAAGCAGTTTCAGCGCATTCATAGGCGGAAAGAACAGCGTCAGCGGGTACTGCATACCAAGCCTGGTGGTGGACGGCGAGTACACGTACTGCATGGCCAACGTCAGCGTCACCCCGACAAACGGCAATCTGTACTCGGGCACTTTCTACATGTATGCCAATTATTGCGCGCCGTCCTCGCCTGGCATAGGCAGCTTTTACTGCAAAGCAAACGACAATTTTACTTTCAGGGGCAACGTAAGGCTGCAGTCCGAGCCTGTGCCGTATGATCTGATCAGCCAGCAACCAGTGTCTTCCGGGCGCTCCTTCCTCACAGTCAACGTAATAAACACCGCTTCGCAAGCAGCGCCGCCGGGATTCCAGCAGATGATAACTTTCGGCCCCTCGACATACGCGCAGTACGAGAGAGCGAACCTTGGCAATGTGAGATTCTTCTCAGGCAACGAGGAGCTCTACAGCTGGTGCGAGTCAGGCTGCTCGAACACATCGACATCAAATGCAATATTCTGGGTTAAGCTGCCGAACGGCATACAGGCAGGCGCGACCCTGGGCATAAGCATGTACTTCCTTCCCAAGGTTGCGGATTACAAGGACAATTTTGCGGGGGAGGCGCCGCAGCTGAGCTGTCCCAATCCTTCGCTCACAGCAACGTGCAAGACGTACGGCGAGTATGACAATGGCGCAAAGGTCTTCTCTGAGTACTCCAATTTTGCAGGTAGTGCGCTTCCGCAGGGCTTTGGCGAGCTTCTGAACGGAGGCAGTGTGTCGCTAGACAACCAGCTCATAATCACGCCAGGAAGCGGTGAGACGGACGTATATTACAACAGCACGGTAAGCGTGCCGCAGGTTGCGGACGCGATGGTGACATCTGACACTACGTCTGACGCTGCTGTTTTCTTCTCACAGAACAATCTTTCATCCACTCCGACAAGCGGGGCTAACATAAACGACGGCTACCTTGGAGGGTATGCTGGCGGCACAACAGAGGAGCTTTGGAAGGACGTCTCCGGAGCTTATACTGATTTGGCGTCTGGGACCTCTTCATACTACCCTTCAATAGTGAGCCTTGGATTCTGCGGTGATGGGAACCATTATGCGCAGCAGAACTACACCAACACGATAACATCATCAGACGCAACGTTCGGCAATGGAAGCTACATCCCGGGCATATCTACGTACAACCACGGAAGCGGAGCGCAGGCGACATTCCAGTGGTTCGCGCTGCGCGACTGCCCGCCTGGGGGAACCATGCCGCAGGTAAGCATAAGTTAAGCTATTAAACTTTTTGAGGGCAATATCATCTGCATGTGCCTCAGTAGCTCAGCATGGCAGAGCGTCTGCATGGTAAATCCCGGCTTAGGGATGCCACAAAGCAGAAGGCCGGGGGTTCAAATCCCTCCTGAGGCTTGCTATCGTAAACATCGCGCGCGCAATATGGGAATGTGCACAGCGCACTGCAAACCGTGGGGTTTAAATATTAGGACATGCATAGTATAACTGTTTAATTGCGGTTAGTTATTGAATTTGCACCATTGTGCGCTTATTCTTTACGGAATGTCTGCAATTTGCAGGAAGATTGCATTGATCTGCTTGTTTGGTGGTTTAAGGTTTGAAACGTTGGACTATGTCAATGGCAGGCGTGCCTATTCCTGATTTTAAGATTAAGAAAAAAAAGTGAATATATGGAAGAACAGAACGGAAGCGATAGCCATTCGCGCAATCGCAAAGGAAATGAACAGAATGAAATGGAAATCTCTTTCTACGGAGCCGCAGAGGAGGTCGGAAGAAGCTGCATAATGATAAGGGCAGGGAAGACAAAGATACTTCTCGACGCAGGGTTGGGAAACATCAACGAGCCTGGAAACGACCAGAACGGAAAGATGCGCATGCCCGAAATATCGGATGAGGAGCTGAAAGGAGTGAGCGCAATATTCGTGACTCACGCACACCTGGACCACTGCTGCTTCGTGACACACGCATTCGCGAGGGGCTACAAGGGCAACGTCTACCTCACAGAGCCGACAGCAGAGCTCATGAAGCTCCAGGTAGCCGATTACGTAAGGATATCGAAGCCTGAAGAGATCACCGGAAAGGTGATGAAGGCCCTGGCAAGCAGCTACAAGGTAGTGGAGTACAGGAAGCCATTTTCATTCCGGAATGTGCGCGTTGAATTCATAAACGCGGGGCACATAATAGGCAGCTCGTTAATACGCATAACGTACAACGGCAAGTCAATACTCTATACTGGAGATATAAACCTGCAGAAGAGCCTGATACTTAACGGGGCAGACCTCAACAACATCAAGGCGGATACGCTAATAATGGAGAGCACCTACGGCGGGGCGGACGACATTTATGGGGATCAGGAGGCGCGCGCTGAAAAGATGATAAATAGCATAAACGCGACCTTGCTTGCAGGTGGCAAGGTAATAATACCCAGCTTTGGCATAGGCAGGTCGCAGGAGGTGCTGATGTTCCTCAACCACGCGATAGAATCCGGAAGGATGGAGAAGGTCCCGGTGTATGCCGACGGCGCAGTAGGCAAGATAATGAAGGTCCATAGGCGCAACCTTAGGTACTGCAAGAAGGACATAAGGGAAGCTATGCAGAGCGACAAGAACTTCAAGTTTGTGAGCAGGAACGAGAGGAACAGGATAGTTAAGGGTGGAAGCTGCGTGATTGTGACAACGAGCGGCATGATGAAGGGAGGGCCGGTAGTATTCTACATGCAGAAGCTCGCAAGTGACCCGAACAACAAGCTCATAATAGTAGGATACCAGGCTGACGGCACCCCTGGAAGGGCTATACTCGACGGAGCCAAGGAGGTGGACTTTGAGGGCCATCTCGTACCGATACGCCTCACAGTTGAGCAGCACAAAATAATGGCGCACTCCGACAGGAAGAACTTGGAGGAGATACCGAGGAGGGTGCACGGGTTGAAGAAAATATTCATAGTGCATGGCGAGAAGGGCAAGCAGATTTCGCTTAGCCAGTCGCTAGTGTTGGCATACGACGTAGTAATACCGAAGATAGGGGAGACCCATTCGGCAGTGTCACACGGGAGCCGCTCTGCTCCTGCTGTCACCGTCCTGCCTATGCTGAAACATAGCCCAGTTTCCTCGCTCTTGACATCGCCGAAAAATATCCTATAATCCCGATGACGACGACGCTTATTATGACAAGGAAGAACCCTATCCCAAGGTTGTCAAGGTTGTGGACCTTGATCCCTGTGTTTATTCCGTAGCTGAGAAGCTGCGGGAACACGAGTATGAGTATGCCGCCGACGATGAAGGCTATCCCTCCATAGCGCAGCACGAATCCGGATATTGTCCTGGCAACAAACTTTATGCCGTTTTCGGTGAGGCGCTTGGCATGGCGCATATACCTTCCGAAGAATGCACCGAATATTATTTGCATTGTCATCGTTCCGAGGCCAAAGAGCATGCCTGGTACCCACCCGTACAGCGCGGACGGCATTGTCGGGGCGAGAACGAAGTATATCAGGAGCGCAAATGCGCCAAATCCGAATCCGGCAACAAAACCGTGCAGGAGCGCAAGCTTCAGCGGCACAGGCTTGGTGCCGGCAACCTCGTCCCTGCGCTGCGAAGAGGGGTCGCGCTTGTGCATCAGCTCTGGCGCCTGCTCCTTCTCGCTTTTGTGAAGGCCAGAGATAATGCCCAGCTTCTTCTCCAGATAGTGCCAGTGCGGATATTTCTTAAAGCGCACCACGTAGAATCCGGCTGCGGCCATTGCTACGCCCACCACTATGTATGTTATCCCAAACGCCGCAGCCGTGATGAAGATTCCGGCGAGTCCTACGTATGCGACTTCGGACAGTATAGACCTTTGGGCAGTGAACCCGAGGGAAAACAGCAGCCCGGCCTTCGCGCCGCCCTTTGTGCTGTAGCTCCCTACGGAATAGGAAAACGTTATGGGCCACGTATGCTCGTCAGGAGTTATGCCGTGGACTATCCCTAGGAGGTAGGACAATATGAGAGCCTCGATTAAGGATACATCAGTTGGATTATACAGGTTCAAGTACATGTAGATTCCTGGTGACAGTTTACTCGGCTTTCAGCCGCATGACATTGTGGTGTAGTAAACGCCGTTCCCTTTGCTGGAATTGAAGCGCACGTATATAGGCACCTGCGGCCCTGTTGACGCATTGCATGGTTCTCCTGAAAACCTGATTGCAGTCGAGTTCCCGGAAGCGATGGCGAGGACAGGGACTATTGTGTTTGAATCTGGAAAGTTTGAAACCTTGAGATTGTATATCGATACATTGGAGGCGCCGTAGTTTGAGAGGTACAGCTCTGCGCTTCCGTTTGCGTGATAGGCCACCGCAGATACCGACACCTCAGGATTTATGTATAGGGTCGTGCTGAGCTTAATATTTTGCGATTTGAAGGATATATTATTGTATCCTGGCTTGAGGCTCACGTTGATGTAGAAGTAGGAAAGAAATCTTGTATGGCTGTAGTTCTTTCCGTTCAACGATATTGTGGCGTTGGCCAGCTCATCCTGCTGCGCATTTGCTACCTCAAGCATGAGGCTGCCGTTGCGGTATCCTGCAAAAGCGATTGAGGGGTTGAAGCTGCGATGATAGATGAGCTGTGAAAGCGAATATCCTACCTGCTGCTCAGCAAAAATTTCATAGAGCAGAAGCCTGCGCTCGCTGTGCGTAGAATTGTAAGCGCAAGCGGCATTGGACTGGTACGGATATGCAAGGCATGAATATTCCGATAGGGTGATTAACGGTAGCGTTTGCGGCAAATATCCAGATTTGCTTAGCGCAGACAGGTTCTCACCTGGCGGGAGGTAGCTTATGAACATGCCGCCGAGCGATGCGTTCTCTGGTTCAGTAGAGATGCTGGAAAATGCGTTTTTCTGCATGCCGGCATGCAGTGCATAATCTGCAGTCGCATTGAGAGCGCGCTCAAAGCCGTTCATAAGTTCTGTAGAATACAAAGCGGTATACGCAGGCTGCGGCTCCTGAACAGATAGCAAAGGAGTTACGTTTGGCCAATAGGGCGTTGGGAGCAGCGATGTGTCGACGTTGAGCGCGAGGAATTCATCACGCGCCTGGTGGCTTCTGAATACGCTTATATTGTACCCAAGAAGGACTCCGAGGACTTCAGCCTGGCTCGTATTTTCATTGTAGTTCGCCATGCTGCACGGACTCGAGGCTGAATATGAGGAAGAAAGATTATAGCCGGATACTGCCCCTAGAAGCTCTGGAATCAATGCTGAAGAATTCATTGCGGAATAAAGAAGCTTGAGATACTTGAGGCTCGCGTTTGATTCTTGGCCTGAACCTGAGGAGTATGCGGTGTAATTGGACAGCGTAGAATATGCCGCGAGCGAGAGGGCCTTTGCATAACCGTAGTCTACCGAGAGGTTTTTGCTGCACACTTGGGCAGGGGTTGGCGGCGGGAGCCTGATTGTAACTGGCTTTGGCAGCGCGAAGAAGAACAGGTGGTCAGCCCTTATCGTTATTAGGAACACTATGATAGCGATTGACACAAACAATGCAGCTGCAACCTTTGCATTGCTGTAGTACTTGAACCCTACCATCATGCTTACACGGTAGAATAGCGGGAACAACAATTAAAAACGTGTCTGAAACCAGCAAAAAGTCGCACATGCAGTTGGTGCGGGCAATATTTTTATGCTTTGGGGGAGATGCCAGTTCATCGGCAAACGCGATGCGGTGTGACTGATGATTTTCATAAGCGACTTCATAAAGGCTGTCAGGATTTCGCTGTACGACGAGGATTCGATTTCACACGGGCTTTCAGCCAAGAAGGCTTTCGGGTTCTACTACAAATCTACAGTGGTGCCGATAATAGTATCGGCTGCGATACTGCTTCTTTTCGGGAGCTCGATCGCGCAGTATTCCTCGTCTGGAATAGGGGGATTTCCGGGAAGCCAGCTCGGCGTGACTTCGGCGCCTTTCAGCGCAGCATACGAGCTCGCTTTCGATATCCTTACCATGCTTGTCCTGATACCAGCCATGATACTGTTCGAAGCGTTCTTTTACCATGTGGTAGGATACGGGCTCATGCGCAGGTTCAAGGGAGGATTCAGCAATACAGCAAGTGCGGTGGTTTACAGCTTCATGCCGCTCGTCGCGCTGTCCTGGAGCTTTGAGATACCAGTAGTAGGAACGCTTGCCAAGCTCATAGGCATATTCTGGGGCTTTGTGATTCTTGTAGCGGCGCTGGCGAAGCTGCACGGCACGAGCGTTGAAAGCGTGGTAATGAGCATGGTTATAATGTCTTTCGTTGCAGGCTTCATCATAGTATTGCTGGCGGTTCCGGTGCTGCTCTCGCTCTCTTCGGGGCTGGCACACATACCGATTTCAGGCCTGCCTTCCACAGAATCCGCCTATCCGTCGAGCCTTAGCTCCACTGAGGCGGCGGCGTACAGCTGGATACCCATACCGTACAGCGCACTGCCGGGCGGCAGCGCACTCGGCCTTACATGAGCATTATCTGGATTCCATCCTTGCTGTGCGAGAAAGTATTAGCTTCAAGTAGGACTTATAAAGCCGCCCCAGGCTGAGCTCCTTTCCTATGTATCTGCTTGCGTATCTTCCCATCGCCTCAGAGCGCTCCCTGTCTTCGTACATGCGTATGAACTTCGGCACGAAATCCTTCATGTCGTGATAGATAAGGCCGCTCTTCCCGTCCTCAACAAGCATCCTCAACGGCTTGGTGCGTATGGGCGAATTTATCCTGTCGCGCATTAGTATTGGTATGCCGCATGCCATGGCTTCCATTATTGCCCTGCCGGGCGACTCCCAGTTAGATGTCGCTACGAAGAACCCGGCATTGTTGTATATGCCCGGAAGCTTGTCGTCGCCCTTGAAGCCGGAGAATTCCACATTGCGCGCCAGGCCGAGCCTGCGCACCAGCAAAGCGTACGCCTCCCTATCCGGCCCTTCTCCAACTATGTGAAGGAGGTCTGCTTTTGAAAGGTCTGGCCTGGATTTAAGGACTTGCGCTACGCCGCGTATCATGAAGGATACATTCTTCTGCGATTCCTCAAGGCGCCCGACAAATAGCCCGCCGCGGAAGCTTTTCCTTGCTCCGAGGCGCCTAAACTGCTCGTGTGGAGCGCGCGGCATATATTCTATCCTTACGCCAGCATTGGCAAAGAACGCCTCGGCAAGCCTGGCTTGGATAGGGGTGGTAGCTACGTAGCAGTCGAGCCATAAGCGCATAGACCTGAACATGTACAGCGCGTATGACTTCGAGAAGAAATTCCGGACCTTCTTCAGCTGCGCCGCATTTGAGCTCTGGACGCGAGATACCTTGCGCTCTATAAGCTCTATATTGGAGCTGAATAGCGGGATCCCGCCATATAGCGATGCGAACCGCTTTACGGGGCTCTTTGAATATGCAGTGATTATGTCGCCCCTGTCGGTGTAGATAGTGAAAGGGCGGTTCCCCGTTTTGCTTATGTATTCTCCGGCGATTGAAGAATCCCTTATCGAGTTCAGCAACACTACATCGTACTTCCTTTTGAATAGCGCTTCCTTGGTTACATAGCCAAGCTTCTCCCCGGTAAATTTAGAAAAATCGGCATAAAGGTCTATGCGCGCTCCCTTAAGGCTGCTTTTAAGGTACCTGAAAAGGCGGTATGTGTCCTTCGCAGCGCCTCCTATGGTCTTGAAGGAACCGCTTTCCATTATGAGTATGCGCATTGTATGCAGCCCCGATGATAAGGCTTGGGGCTGCATTTATTTATTCTTTGCAGATGCGCTTATCACTATCATGTGGTGCTCGCCCTCGTAGCCCAGAGCCTGCTTGAACTGCTCTGGCTCCATCGTTATGGTGCTGTCCGAGTACGGATCATTTATGTAGAAGAACTCCTTGTCGTACCCCTTTACCACGACCCAGTGCGGAGATGATTCGAGATACGAGTTTATCGCGTTTGCGTTCACCACGACCATTGGCACCTTGTTGCTCGTGAGCTGCTTCTTTATCGTGTTTATGGTGGCGAGGCCGTAGCTCTCCTTTATCGACATGTCCTTTGCCTTGTCCTTTATCTCGGTGAAGGACGCCTTGAGCGCGTCCAGGTTTATGCCTTCAAGGACTGCAAGCCTCTTCTCGTAGCCCTCATCCTTGGCAGTTGTTATTATCTGCGGATTCACGCCCCTCTTGGCCAGGGCATAAGCTATGCCGTATCTGGAGCCGTGCCATACGCTTCCGCGCACCGCCTCCTCCCATATGGCAAACTCGTTCTCCTTCGTCATCTTGTATCCCTTCTTGACGTACTTGAGAAGCATCATCGCACACGCTGCTGCGCTGGTAAATTCCTCGCTCTGTGCGTAGTTTGGTATCTCGTATATCTTTGAATCCTTTACCTTCTTCTGGTCGCGCTTCACATTGTTTGACATTTCTTAACACCCTAATATGGTAAACGTAATATATGCAGGGAGGGAGATTTGTTCACAGGTTTTGAACTCCCGTAGACCTAGGTCAACGGATCTTGAGTCCGTCGCATTTGACCAGGCTCTGCCATCCCTGCACACTGCTATCTTTGTAGTTGCTATTATTATAATATTTTGCAGGGGCGAGGTAATTATATCACAGTAAATGTATCAGCATTAGGTAATATTTAAATGTTTCTAAGCCAGCAACACGCCTTGACGGCGACGTATTTACGACGTATTTATTACGGCGATAACGCACTTTTTGACAAATCCATAAGAATTTTGATTGAGCTATTATTATGGTGAAAAAATGAAAGTTGGCATAATAGGCACAGGAAAGGTCGGATCGGCGATAGGCGGTGCGCTTGCGTCGAAAGGCTATGAGGTTATATACGGGTCAAGGAACCCGCAGCAGGCGAAGGTGCCGCAGGGCACGAGGGCTGCGACACCGAAGGAGGCAGCAGCAGAAGCGGACGTTGTGATAATGGCAGTGCCTTACAGCGCCGTAAAGGACGCCATAAAGGAAGCTGGAAAGGACAGCTTCAAGGGCAAGACCGTTGTCGACGTCACCAACCCGCTCGGCAAGAACATGGACTGGGCGGTAGGGTTCAAGACCTCCTCTGCAGAGGAGATGGCCAAGGAGATGAAGGGCGCTAACGTGGTCAAGGCGTTCAACACAGTTTTTGCTGAGCACATGGCTGTCGGGAGCATAAACGGCGAGAAGCTCGGCCTGTTCATCGCATCCGATTCCGACGACGCAAAGAAGACCGTGAGGGAGTTCGGCGAGAAGATAGGCTTCGACGTTATAGACGCAGGAAAGCTGGAAGCGGCGAGATACCTTGAGGCTCTCGGCATGCTGAACATACATCTCGGATACAAGCAGAACATGGGCTCTAAGATGGGATTCAAGGTTGTAAGGTAAAAGAAAAAAAGCGGCAGGGTCTCCCTGCCGCTCTTCGAATCCTCTGTTCTACTGCACAGATACTACAGTGGTGCTCTGTGAGCACGATCCTGGCATGTTTCCGTTAGGCTGCCCAGGAGGCATCAGCCTTGCCGGAGGCATTGCAGGCAGTGGCGGGGTTGGCGTTGGGAACATGGTCAAGCTTCCATTCACCGCCGGGAACGGCATGGTGAAGTAGCTCTTTGATATTATCCCGTGCGCCATGTCGTACACGTTGAAGCCTATGAGCCATGCGTTGAGGCTCGGCCCTACGAACACTGCATCAGGGTATGCAGCAAGCACGTTGCAGTCGTTGCTAGGCGCCTTTATGACCACCCACTGGTACAGCTCTCCAGAGCTGAAGTTCTGCTCGCTCGGCGGCATGTTACCGAAGTTCAGGTATCCCTCCCATATCTCAGACACAGTAAAGTTGCCTACCGGATAGCTCACTGCTGTGGGCATCAGTGTATATGTGGTGCCTGTCCTTGAGAACACCAGATGATTGCCTACGGTGTCGTTTGGATAGCCGTAAAGCGATGTCTGCAGCCCTCCAGGAGTCACAATTATCGTGCCAAGGTCCTGCGATCCACCTAAGTTGGCGTAGCTGTTGCCCGGAGTCGTGCATATGCCTGTGTTAGCGACTGCATACGTATAGCAGCCCTGAGGCGTTGCAGACCAGTTGCCGAACGGAACTGCCGGAGCGTAGAATGCATTCTGCGCAGTCCACAGGAAGTCGTTGTCGAACTCCGTAAGGTTGAACGAGTACATTGCTGGGCCTGCCGGTCCAGGTATGTGTTGCTGCAGGTGCAGTGCAGGGCCGATTTGTGCATATGCGAACATAGGCACGAGTAATATTGAAAAAAGGGCTGCGGCTGCCATGATTCCTATCTTTGCTTCTTTTCTCATTGTTTCACCCACGAGAAATTGTATTCCATATCAATGGAAATGTTTATACGCTTTTGGCGCTGTGGGAAAAATCAGATTTTGGCGGCTTCGTCAAAGTTAGCTTTTAGGCTTTGTGAAAATCAGCATATTCAAAGAAGGAGCAAACTGCGGTGGGGAATCCTAGGGCTGGCTATAGCCAGGCTTTCGGCATTATTTCAGCTATATGCCAATCTCAGGCTGCTGTGCATGTGCACCTTTTGAATCAAGCGCATGCTAGCATGGGAGTTGTGCCTTTTTGAGACGCTCCTGCGCGCGTATGTAGAAGCTGCTTTCCTGAAGCACTCTGCACACACCACCCGCCTTCTTGCGTCGGCGCTTCCAGGGAACTCTATAGGCGAGACCGCTACCTTGATTTCGCTCTTGCCTATCTTCCTGCCGCACTTGAGGCAGGCGTATCCTTCCCTTCTGTCTTGGACAGCGCTCTGGCTGCCCATAATAGCTTTGAGTTCTTCCCCACTCATGCCCCTTCACCCGTTTATAAATTTTTTTTCAACATATTTAAGCCTTTCCTGCCAATGAACGATTGGCGATTTAAGGAAATTGAAGGGATGGAAAGTCAATGCATCGCGGATCCGCTACCGGCTGCACATCCCTTTATTGCTGCTGTGACGTCGGCAGCCGTAGCACTGCTTTTGATGCCGTTTGGGTCGAAATGGGTGTGCGATGCGGAGAGCCCACGCATTACCAAGGATTCGATGACAGCATCAGGGCTTACCCCTGTTATGCCGAGCTTCTTGGTGAAGGAAGGTATATGGTAGAAAAGCGGGATGTCGAGCTCTGATGATAGCAACTGCGACACTGACTTCAGATGCCTGTCGCCGCTCTTTGATGCATATGCAGACACAGCTTCGATTGCAGCATCGCTCTTCAGCCTGCCGAGCCAGAGAGGCCCTGAAGCTCTCATCTTTGAGCCGCATTCATGGCATTCTGCATGCACTGGCACAAGCCCTTTTGATGAGGTTATCGCGCCGCAGCTGTCGCAGTAGAACGCGAAGCCGAGCTCCCCTATGCTTTTTGTTGCGGCTGCTGCGCCGCTTTCAATCCTTGCATAAACACGCATGTAATGGTCGTGGAACATGCCGAGCAAAACATCGATGCCGAAATTGAACTGCGCAAGCATCCTTGCCATATACCCTATCATTATCCTGAGCCCTGTTTCGTGGCATAGCTTGTTGTGCATCGGCTTTGCAGAATATAGCTTGAGGCACGCGTTTTTCTGCGCGCCGCAGAGGACAGCCGCGTCTGTTGCGGTGGCGAAGAAGTAGGAGCCACCACGCAGCACCTTGGCCACGTCGAACACATACGGGTATATCCCCCCGAATGGGTCAAGCTCAACGAGGTCAAAACGTTCGCGTGTTGAGCTGCAGAATTCCTGTATGCTCGTATTCAGGGCTGCTGCCTTTACTCCGTTTGATTTTATGTTTGCCCCTAGCTGGCTGAAAACGTCTTCATTTATTTCTAGGAAGGTGCAATCGTCCACTGCAGATTCGATTAGATACCTTATGCCGCGTATTCCTGTGGCAGCGGTTGCGTCCAGCATCTTAAGCCCTTTCCCGCGTTTTTTTGGGCCCACTATCGCTATGCCAATATCCCTGTTCAGCTTTGCGAGCGGGTTTATGAATGCATTCCCCGCATTCACCTTTGCGAAGCCCTCAGTGTACGTTCCTTCCATCCAAAATCTCCCTCAGCGCGTCAAGCAGCCCGTGGGCGTAGGATATGCAGGAGAAAGAGGTGTAGAGGTCGCCCTTGTCCAGATAGCTCTTTGCATCGCTTGCGTACATCTTCGACAACTCGAAAACGTGCAGCTCAGCCTTGCTTAGCCCTTCAGCAGGAATCTTCGATGCATTTGGGTAAAACATCTCTATATCCTTCGTTATCCTGACGTGTATCTCTTCAACCATGGACAGCGCCTGCTTATTATTTTATAGTTTGCTATCAGTTAGTTATATTATTTAAGGTGTGCAGATGGAAAATACTTGGAGCGATTATACCGACGTTATAGTAAGCAACATGGACGGGATGGTGAAGAGCAAGTACGGCGTATCGCTCAGGGATTTGCTTTCTGATCCATCATCCGTAGCATCGAAGAGCGGCGTTGCCGATTCGATAAAGCAGATCAAGGAGGATGTTGATGCCTACTTGGACGAGCTCGCCGAATCGATGGGTCCGGAGAAGAAGAGGGTAGAAGACGGGATGTCTAAGGCTTCCGCCATAACTCAGCAGCTTGCACAAAACGTGTCTATGCAGTCCAAGCAGTACAAAGTGCCCCTTGCCAAGCCCATAGTGCTAGACAGGAAGGATGACGACGACACAAAGATATACATTGATTCGGTCGACCAGGGTGTGCTTTCTATCATAGAGAAGCTCGTCTCCAGCTCGACGATGATATTCGACCAATCGTACAAGTACAAGGATTACAACATAGGGTCATGGCTCTTCAGCGGAGCACAGGCTTATTCCGTAACCGTTTACACACCAACAAGCGAGTACATCTCACTGGAATACGCGAGGGAAGAGCTCGAGACCCTGCTTGACGCGGCGTTCGATTACCTTTCGAAGTGATGCGGTTGCACCGCGCAATAGTGATAGGGATAACAGGAACCCCATCTTCCGGGAAGAGCAGGCTTGCGGCAATCATCGCAGATGAGCTGACTGGAAGCAGAGTCATAGAGATAGGGGATATCGTCAGGCGACCAGGATTCCACACCTCATACGACAGGAAGGACAGGTCTTATGTTGCAGACATGCGTAAGCTGAAGCGATTCCTTGATGCAGAATCGGATAATGGAGGGACTCTTATTATCGTAGGCCACATGCTCCAGGACATTGGAGTAGATACAGATCTCACGATAGTAGTTAGGGCTTCCCTTGAAGAACTCTATGGCAGGATGGCAAGGAGAGGCTACCCTCGCGACAAGATTCGGGAGAACATTTCGGCAGAAATGTCCGATTACTGCGGCGAGACTGCGAGGAATAATGGAATGAAGACCTTTGAAGTATATTCGAAAACTGATGAAAAACGCGTCATTGCGTTGGTGCGCAGGATGCATGCGCAGCAAGGGAAGCTAGGCAAGATGCCAAGACCAAATGTTAGAAGCAGGGGCGTTGAATTTGAAAAGTTCGTAATGTCCCATCCCGAACTTGGATTGTGATCATATGTATGTCATCCGGACGTAGCTCGCATACAGTATTTTTGCGCTTCGCTCCGGCACCTTTCCGCCGCTTATTCTGATTCCCTTCTGCTTTATGTATGAGGGCAGCTTAATGCCGCCGCCCTTCAGCAGGAATTCCAGGAGCTCCTTGGGTGAGCGGAACTTTGCTTTCTCTATTGCTATGCCGAATCCGCCATCCATGAAAAACGAGAGCGAATTCTTGTGTGCCTCGGCAAATGCATCGAAATTATCGGGCATGAATGCTGCTGGTCCCCTAACCGCTCTGCTGCCGAGAACGGACTTGTTGATAAAATAGCCAACGGACCCAGTACGCCCCTCTATTCCCGCAACTGCCATAACTATAGGAAAGCCATGCTCAGATAGCGATTTGCGAATGGAGATGTCAAGCTTGTACAACTGCTGCCAGAGTATCTCCTCGCTTATCTTTGGGAATGAGAACGACATGGAATACAGCTCCGTGCCTAGCGCATTCTTCAGCTCTAAAAGCTTGGAAGAGGAGCCTATGTCGGAATATCTGGCGCCGTAAAAGTACTCTATTGAGGGACTGGACAGGAACCTGCGCGACGCTATGGAGAATCTCGCCAGGGAATCCTCGGAGACAACAGCTGCCACATTGCGGTTGCTGTCCGTAGGGTCCACCACAACAAATTTCGAATTGAATTTCTTTGCAGTCTCGTCTGCAGACATGCTGCTTTTCTCAAAGCGTATAACCATTGGAAGCTTTATCGATGAAAATGCTGAGAGCACATTTTGGAAGGATCCGAAGTGCGCGACAAGCAGTTCGCACAGGTATCCGGAAAAGCCAAGCGTCCTAGCTTCTGCGCCGTAAACGTTGTGGAAGCGCATGAAACTCTTTAACAGGCGCACATCGTCCTTCTGCTGCGCACTCAATGTGGAATTGACAAAAACGTTGTGCAGCTGCGTCCTGTCTACAGCGCTGACCCTTTCCGATGAATCGATTATCTTGAACGCAGGAACTATGTCGGCACTGATCCCGTCTTCAGGCATGATAAGCTTGAGGTACGGGTGCTCCGCATACTTTATCTCAAACTTTTCGCCTTTTGACTTATTCACGATCTTTTTTGCTATTGCAAGCCCTTTCAATTCCATGGGCCTCTCCTCGGCGGCTTTGGGAAATAGGAGGAATATGTCTATGTCTGAATTGCCCTTCGTTTGCGTGCCCCTGGCGGTCGACCCTGCCATTATTATTTCAACGCTTTTTGGCGCGATGGCCTTTATCCTTCCCATCAGCTCGTTAGCCTTTTCTGTTGTATGGGCTATCTCAGCCTCCGACGGCTTTACCTCAGAGAGGACACGCGAAAGTATTGATGATATGTTGTGGTCACGGGTTTCTGACAAAATCACACCTTATTAGATAAGCCTTTGACAACAAATAATAAATTAGCGGTGCTAAATCTCTATGCGGGCTCTTAGCTCAGGAGTAGAGCGTTCCGTTCGCAACGGAAAGGCCGCGGGTGCGAATCCCGCAGAGTCCATTCTGACTTGTGCTAAAACTATTCGCTAATTGCAGCCATAATTAGGTATTAAGCGCTTGTATGCTTTAGGATGGTTTGCTGGGCAAACCTTCATTCCCTGATGCCTATGAGCATGTGCTTGTTGGATGAGAGCACATCGGATTTGGGAAAAGCGGAACCGAAGCTCAGCGTATCGAATTTGTTTGGTATCCCGAGATTTTTGCAGATTATACTGATTGAATCCTTCAGTGATTTTATCGCAATAAGCCTAAGCTGATGAGCAGTACTCATATCAGAACCATTGCGGTCCGATATCGACTTAAGCGACTCAATCGACTCCATAGGGTTTTCAACTACCATGAATATGTCTATGTCGCTGTCATCTGATATTGGTTTGCCCTTCACCCTTCCGCCGACTATATAAAGGCCCTTCAGTCCTGGATCCAACTTTAGCTCCTGTGCCTTTTTGCCATATTCTTTTAGGAATATTTCAGAAAACTCCGGTAGCTTTTTGTATATGTTTGAGAAGACGGTATTGATCTCCGCAAACTCCGGCCTTGCGTCTGACTCTGCCAGTCTAAGCAGTTCTGATACGTTGCTTTCTATTGCAGCGTGCGCGTCTTTTAAGTTTGTGATGCTGTTTGCCATTAGGATATTGCGTATTTTCAGATATTAAGGGCTTTTGTAAGGCTTTTTATTGCTTTATTGGGATGCTACATTATGGAGATAATGCACAAGGAAGGTAAGTTCTGGGTTGAAACAGAGCATGGCGAGGCGCATCTCTTATACAAGATAGAAGGGGGCAACATGACCATATACGAGACATTCGTCCCGGAAGAGGAGAGAGGAAAGGGAATTGCCCACGACCTTACTGTCGAAGCTACAAAACTTGCAAAAGAGAAGGGGCTCCAGGTAATACCCGCATGCAGCTATGCCATGCACTTCATGCAAACAGAAGGGAAAGCTAAGAAGTCTTGATCTTGCTCTCAAACACCAGCCCGGAGACCGCAGTGATAATCACCGCAAGGATGAATGTGGCAAGGTAGCCGTATACAGAGGATATTGCTCCGGATATCAGCGAGCCGGCAACCGACGAGCCTCCAAGTATGGCGGTCCAAAGCCCTATGTAGTAGCCCTGCTTCGCTCCGCGTATCTTCTCGTAGAGCATTACGGAGGACGATATGCTCCATGCCGCGAAAGCAAACCCGGCTATTAGGTATGCGAAAACATTGGTTATGAAGAATGCGCTTACCGGGAGTATTATAGCCAGCGCAGAAAGCACGTAGCCTGTGCTCCTATATACTGTTGAGAGCGTGTAGTACCTGTTTATGTTGCGTATCTTTATCTTGAACGCAACCAGAAGAAGTATCAGTATCTGGCCGAGGCTGTTCGCTATGTTTATCATGAATATCTTGCCGTACGTCAGGCCGTGAACTTCCAGATAGGGAATGAATGACGTGTTGAACAGGTTGTAGCCCAGCGCAAAAAGCGCTATTGCGATGAATAATATGTATATGCTGTTGCTCTCAGTTGTTTTGAACGAGGAATACAGCCTTTTCATGAACGAGGCGCTTATCAGCGAGTGGGGGGATTTCGGCGCAAGGGCGTTCAGCACAGGTGTTGCGTTGCTCACGTACTTCAGGTCATTCTTCGCATACTGCCTGCTCCTGCGTTCGTGTATTAGCGTTATTGACATTACTAGAGCTGCAATGTTGAATGCTATCAGCGCTACGAGATAGTATGCAAGCCCGCTTCCGTCAAGAAATGCGCCTATGGCGTATGCTATCAAGGACCCGACCAATGTGAATGTGCCGTACCTGCTGTACGTCTGCGGCATCTTCCTAGAACGCCGTGTCCCCATCACCATTATGTTTATTGCAGGAGCGGATGCGGCAGCTGCTATCGCGTATATTGCATAACCGAGATATGCGAAAGCTATGCTCCTGAACAGAAGCAGCATGAGCAGTATTGGTATTGTCGCTGCAGTCGATCCTATGACGAATATGCGATTCCGCCTAAGCCTGTCGGCGAGCTTGCCCCAGATGAGCGAGGACGGAATTACAACCAGGTTGTACAGAGCTACAGCAATTCCCACATCAAAAACGTCGCCATGCAGCGAAAGTATGTAAAGGGGTATAAGCACGCTTAGGCCGCTGCTTATCACGTTTATCGGAACTATTGTGTACATCCAGCTGGGATGATTGGAGTGGCCCATCAGTTTTACCTCTGCAAGCACATGTCGGCGAAAACCTTTGCATCGACGAGCATGTCTGATACAAGCGCGTACTCATTAGGCCTGTGCTCAGTATCCGGCTTCTTGCTCCACACCACGGCATTCATGCCCTTCTGCCTGAAGTATGCGGCGCACGTCCCTCCTCCAACCCCAACAATCTTCGGATTGCAGCTTAGAACTCTTTCTACGCTGTGCTTGAGCAGTTCCGCAATCTCCGAATCTGCTGAAGTGGGCGGTGCAGCATCCTCCCTGTTGAATACCTCGACGGATATGCCCGCTGCGGAAAATTCGGGCCTTTTCGTGAGTTCAGATACGGTGGAGATTACGTCGTCAAGCTTGTATTCTGGAAGGACTCTGCAGTCCATGTAGCTGACTTCCAACCCTGGTATTATGTTGACGCTGTCCGTATTCTTCTCGTGCTTAGTCATCTCGAACGTCGAAGCACTTGGCTCGAACAGCTTGTTTGAAGACGTGAATTTGGAATGCAGCGCGCTATCCGCTTCAGCAAGGAACCTTATCGCCATGCGGTAGGCGTTTACGCCCTTGTCTGGAGTGCTGGCATGAACCTGCTTCCCTTTCACGGATATTTTTAGCCAGAGTATTCCCTTTTCTGCGACTTCTATCTCGTCCCCTGATGCCGTACCGCCATCAGGCACGATTATAAGGTCGTCCTTCTTGAATATACCCTCAGCTATCAGCTTCTGTATCCCGTATTTGCTGCCAAGCTCCTCATCTGCCACTATGGCGAGGCCGTAAGAGTATGCCAGATTGGCGCCGCTCTCCTTTAGCGCTTTTAGCGCATATATCCCGGCAATCACGTCCTGACCGTCGTCATTTATGCCTCTGCCGTATATTCTGTCTCCATCTACAGTAGCCTCGAAGGGCTCGTATTCCCAAAGACTGCGATCCCCCTCGCTGACGGTATCCATATGAGCAATAACCCATACGGTTCTCGGGGAATTGCCGTACATGGCGACAAGGTTGGGCCTCTCGGTTCCGCTCTCGTCCTTGTAGGAGTAGCGCTTTACCGCAACACCGAAGCTTTCTATGAGGGACTGGAGAAAGTCTGCCCTTGCTGATTCGCCGCTTCCGCCGCTTTCCGGCGAAATCGCCTTTATAGGTATCATTTTCTTTGATGTATCAACCACTTGGTTTGCATATGAGTCTATCAAAGCCATTGCGTCAGCCATTCAATCACCTTTCATACATTTATCCCAGCTATAAAAATATAACTGAGAGGCTAAGCGTATCCTGATGCAATCTATTCTGGGGCGCATATGATGCTGTACGCAGATGAGGAATACACCCTCGCTTCGATTGTAGCGCCTAAATCAAGGCCCCGAGCAGTGACAACAGCATGTCTATAGCACGGGTCGCGCCCTACCGGAGATACGCCGGGCTCAGTTATCAATACTCGCATGCGCTTCCCAACAAAATGCGAATTGATCTCTGACTGTATAGCGCGCACAGTTTTTGTGGCATACGAACTGCGCTCATTTATTATAGCAGTAGCGACCTGCGGCATCCTTGACGCGCGTGCGTGAGGCCTCTTTGTGAACCTTGATATGTTTGTAACATCAGGCTTTACCATTTTGAGCATATTTATTGTCATCTCAAAATCCGCATCGGATTCGCCGGGGAAGCCGACTATTACGTCTGTCTCTATGGTTATGCCAGGGACCCTCTTCCTTAGGCAGGATACATATTCTTCAAACTCTTCAACTGTGCACTTCGAGCGCCCCATCGCTTCCAGGATTTTGTCGCTGCCGCTCTGTATGGGGATGTGTGCGAATCTGTAGAATTTGTCTAGGCACAGCGCATCTGCAAAACCTTCTATCGAATCCTTTAGGTGCTCAGGATTCATCATTCCGATTCGCACCTTGAAATCGCCTTCGATTGAAGCCATTTGCTGCATTAGCTCGACTATGCCTGTGCCCCTGTCCCGGCCGTAAGCGCCCGTATCCTGTGACGTTATATCTATTTCCTTTGCGCCGCGGCGCACGCTAGATTCGACTGCCTTAAGTATCACGTTATCTGCAAAACTGTTAAGGCTGCCGCGTGCGTACCTCGTTTCGCAGAAGCTGCAGCTGCTTAGGCATCCATCGTTTATTGGTATGCGCGCCACAACTCCGTTAGTTGGGGAGAACATATCGAGCCTGTTGCTTCTGTGCTTTTTAGTGTACTCGACGGGCTTGCGATCGACAGCTGACAATGCGGCTTCTGCAATGCGCGACATGTTGTGTACTGACACTATCGAGGCGGAAGGCGCATGCTTTCGTATGATGTCCTGGTTCGCCCCTGCCATGCATCCTGTTATGAGCATGGGCTTCTTTGTACGGTCAAGATCGCGCATCTTCTGCACTATCCTGGTCTGCGTCTGCTCCTTTACGGTGCAGGTGTTGAGAACCACTATGTCCGCATCGTCTTCGCTTGCGGCAGCTGATATTCCTCCGGCAGAGAGAACTGCGCTTATCATGTCGCCATCTGCCTGGTTAAGGGTGCAGCCATATGTTTTTATATATGCTTTCATGATAATCTATCTGCTGGAATGTTTACCAGAGGCAGTTTAAAGCTTTAACGATTTCGCTGGTTCTCTGGTTTTCCGGATGGTGCATTTATGACTATTACATGCGAAAGATGCAAGCGTGAGATTTTCAAGTACGAGAAGTGCGACTACTGCGGCAGAAAGATATGCAACAGCTGCATGAAGAGCTCGCAGCGCGCTTCGAAGGTGCGAAGGCTCATAATCTGCAAGGACTGCTGGAGCTCAATGCCGAAGAGGAAGGCGTACAAGAACAAGAGGGCTTACGTAGCACACGCAAAGAGCGTACAGGCCTGATTCTGCCATGCTGTGGCGTTTTGCCGGTAATATTCTTATTTGTTAAAGCGGATAATAAGCCGATCAGATGCCAGAAGAGGAAACTGTGTCTTACAGCGGAAGCGAATCCTACAGGTACGTGGACCCGCTCATACAGGGCAGCAGGAGAGTCTGGATAATAAGCCCGTACATAGGCAAGCACTATGGCGAGATGCTCAGAAACTCCAGGAGCGACAGGGATGTCCGCATAATAACTATGAACGTCAAGGAAAACGCAGAGGGAGTACTGGCGCTGAGCAAACGCAACCCAGGAAGAAGCCACTCTCTCTTCGGCGTATCCTTGGTTATGGTGCTGCTTGTCGTGCTTTCATACATATACGGGCTGGGGCTGTACGTGCTGGCTTTCACCATCCTCTTCGTTATATTTATATACCAGGCAATAAAGGCAGAGGCTGCGAAGCCTGCCGGGCGGGTCAAGCTCATGGAGGGCAAGCTGATACACGAAAAGGTATACATCGGGGATGGAGTTGCCGTCGTGGGCAGCGCAAACCTCACGTACAGCGGCATGCATAAAAACATTGAGCACATTGAAGTAATAAAGGAAGGCGACAGGATTGCTGAACTCGAGAAGCACTTTAGGCAGTTGTGGAATGGCCCAGCCAAGGCTTAAATATCTTGGAAGGCGCTATATCAATTGGGGTGGATGACATTGGCGAGCACAGCCATTAAAGCGCAGTCAGGATTTGAATATCTTTCCACTTATACCTGGGCTCTTCTCATAATTACTATAGTGCTTGGGCTGTTTTACTTCTTTACTGTACTGCCCAACACAATTGTTCCAAACTATTGCTCATTCCAGGCATCCGTCTCGTGCAAGGATTTCATGGCGGGTACTGCTAATGGGAGCACGACCATAGCATTCGTGATAGGAAATCTGCAGCAATATCCGATCTACCAGCCGCGCGTGCTTGTTGACCTTAAAAACACGAATTACACATCCAACACGTGCACATACGGATACATCCCTACCGGCGGCTCTTTCATATGCACGGTAACGCTCCCAAAGAAGGAGAGCCTGGCAGTCGGGCAGAGGCTTCAGGCAAACGTCTACCTTCTTGCAGGATACTGCGGCACGAGCGCAGCGTACGTTTCAGGGGGGAACTGCACGAACGCAACCGTAGAGTATTATCCCGCCATATTGGATACAGTAGTGCAGAAGTTCAAAAGCGATAACATCTCGGTATCCATAATGGCGTCAAAGCCAGTCGTCGCGGACAACGGCACTCATGACGGCCTGAGCGCAAGCGTGTCAGTATACGGCACCAGAATAAGAGGGGCAAACGTGTATTTCACTATAAACGGCACAGGGGCGAAGCTGGGGTACCCTTCTGCAATAACCGTAAGTAATGGATATGCAACCGACTATGCTTACAGCAAAGTGCCGGGAACTTTCAATGTAACGGCAAGCTATTCAGATGTCAACGCCAGCACCAGCATAAGGTTCAGCAAAGTGCAGAACTACATTGTAGTGCCCACATTCATCTCCAAAACTGGAAGTGTGGGGGGACTGGTTGGTGATATGATACAGATTGACGGAAAGGAGTACAATGAATCAGGGCTGTTTTCAACTCTTTTCGAATGGGTCAATGGAAGCACCCAAAACTATTCTGCGGTGCAGCTAATACCCTCAAACATTACAGGCCTGGATTTCGCGTTCCAGAATATAACTTCATGCGGAGTGGCATACGACGCTGCATCGGGAAACTTCGCGACATGCAGCAATACTACGATACGCGCATATTATAAGGCCAGGTACCTCCCAGTCGGCAACCTTTACATATCGGACGTGTTGAACAACGGCGAGCTCTTCCCGTTCACCAGCGACGGGGAGATAATGAAGCTCAATACTTCTACAAATGTGATACAGGTGGCTGCAGGATCGGTAGCCACCATGCTTTTCTTCAACAACAGCATAGGGTATGCATCGCTCAACAATGCAAATATATCGGTGATAGTAGGGACGCACAGCTCTAACGTCACGCTTCCAGGGGAGGACCCGCTTGGCGAGGGTTTCATAGATAATTACAAATACGCTTATTCGCCGACGATAACACAGTTCGGAGGGTATGGGCTCATAGTGACCGACATGTCTACGGGAGCGATAACGCAGCTGAGCACTTCCGGCCTGCCTTACTTCCCTGTGATAAACGTGAATAACCAGATGGCGGTTGGCCCGAGGGGCAAGTATGTTTATATAGCTGGGACGCAGGGCCCGCAGGCTACCAGCAGCGCCGAAATAGCGATACTTTCGACCTCGACAAACACGATAGTACAGGATATGGGGCTTTCGGGATCGAGTTCACCCGTGCTTCTGATGTCGCCTAACATGTCGAACCTTTACGCATTCACGGCACCGGACTACTTGTCCGTCATAAACACCACTTACAACAAGATAGTTGACAAATACGTGATAGGCAACCTCTCCTCCAGCTTTGGCCCGATAGGCGCTACGGCTGAGCCTAACAACAGGTACATATATCTCGTAGGAAGCGGCAGCAACAGGGTCAACATTCTTGACCTGCAATCAGACAGTATTGTTGCTTCTGCACCGGGAGGGCCGGATCCAACAGGCATAATAATTTCGCCAAACGGGGCGTTCCTTTACCTGCCAAACCAGAAGGCCAACGAGGTCGTGATGATATCTGCGCTGAACTACACGGTACTGAACACGTATACTGATGTCGGGACAGGCCCAACAAACGGGGCCTTCCAGTGACATGACATCCGAAAACCGTTAAATATATTGTGTTTCAATCCCATGAATGTAGATTGGATGGAAGAATTCAGCGTCATTGAGCATAAAAACGACCCCGATGAGGAGAAAAAACTTTTCGTTATAAAAGGGATAAACTACATCTCGCCCACGTATATCACTGTGCTTTCTAAGAAGGACGTTCCGGTTGGGCAGAAGATAGGGGTTAACGGCGGCAGCAAGGTTTTTCTAGGAGATGAGCAAATTGGGGAGGTAGTTAAGAGGCAGGACAGCAACTCAGTAAAGATAAATGTCGATTACGACATAAAATACAACGGAGGATATTCAAGGGATGGGAAAACGATATACATCGCCAGAGATCTCCCCAAGGAGATGGAGATAGACGGCAAGAAGATAAGCATACTGGAGAGCGTCGGAAAACACCACGAACTTCCGGAGAAATGGCTTTCTGATGATGCTTACGAGTACCCATACGCCCACGAAACCGCGACAGGGATAGAAAAGGAGTATGTCGAATCAGTAGGGATAAAGTGGGAAAGATACGATGAGGAGCTCGGAAAGCAGCTACACATAGTTTACCAGAAGAAGCTTTCCAAGAGCCCAAAGGACCTCGACCTTGCACCGTACATATACGGGAAGGACCAGGCCACTTTGAAAGAGATACGGGAGAGCATGGAGATATAAGTGGTTTCATGGAATGCATATTCTGCGAAATAGCGTACGGCGGTGCGAAGCACTACAAGATATACGAGGACAGGAACTACCTCGGCATACTCGATGCGTTCCCAAATATTAAAGGCCAGTCGCTGGTTATACCGAAGCGCCATATACCGAGCTACGCCTTTGATCTGGATGACACTACGCTTTCGGAATTCATGAGCTCAACCAAGAGGGTCGCAAAGATACTTGAGAAGGGATTAGGGGTAAAGAGGGTGCACATGGCGCTGGAAGGCACCGAAGTCGACCACCTTCACGCCAAGCTGTACCCTGCAATAGGGTTCAAGGAGGAGGGAAGCGTTATAGCGGATGGGGAAGCCAGTTTTGAATCGTACCCTGGCTTCATAACTACATTGCACGGGCCTAGGGCGGACGACTCAAGCCTTGCAGAAATTGCTGCAGAGATAAGGAGGAAATCGTCAATATTCTGAACGCGCATGCTGGAAACAGCTTTCAGAGCTTTTTCTTTCCTGAATGCTTTGTTTTTCCAGCAGCTTTTCTTGGCTCTGATGATTTGTAAAGATCGCATGCCATCGAATAAGCCAACTTGGCTGCGAGGAAATCAGGCGCAACAATTCCGGGTATCGGGCAAAGCTCTGTTATGTCAAACCCTACTATCTCGCGTTTTGAAAACACCGAGCTGAGGATGTGGCGCAGCTCAGCATAATGAAGTCCATCTGGCTCTGGAGTGCCTACGCTCGGCATCTCAGACGGATCAAGGACATCAAGGTCAACTGTGACATAAACGCGCTTGCCGAGCCTGCTGAGGATGGTTTCTGCAGACTTTTGTATCCCTGCCCTGTGAATCTCATCAATGAAGAGCATGTCCTTTCCGTAGAGCGCCATGCTCTCAGAATCAATGCTGCGTATTCCAACGCTGTAGCTTGATTGCACTATTTCACGTGCACGGGCCATGATGGATGCATGCGAGTTCTTAGTGCCAAATATTTCATCCCTTGAGTCCGAATGCGCATCTAGGTGCAGTATGCTGAAAACGTCAGAGCGTGATGCTATAGCCCGTATTGCTCCCAATGAAATAGTATGCTCGCCGCCTATAAGGAAGGGCACCTTTCCGTCATCAACAGCTATCCCGACCTCTTTCTCTATCCTCCTTATCATGCCTTCTGGAGAGTTTAGATCCGGCGCCATTGACTCCATTGTAAACACGAATGTTTCTGGAAGTGTGAAATTTAGCTCATGGTTGTAAAGCTCCAGATTTCTGCTTGCGCTTATTATCGCGGCAGGCCCATCGCGCGCCCCAGACCTGTAAGTAACAGTAGAATCGTATGGTATCGGAAATGCAGCTATGCGTGAAACTGAATAATCCTGGCGCTCCAGCCCGAAAAGGTTGTAAGGAGGCATCTGGTTGAGAATTCCCATGAATATAGATTGCAGGGATAGATTTATATCTTGTTTTGCACGGAAAAGGTGCATTGCGTGATCTTATCTTACCTTGTAATCACGTATAAAATGTATATGCATATACACGATAGTGTAGTTAGGTTTAAAAGCATTAATTATCATCTTTAAATAGTGATAATATGGCAAAAACGGCAAAACACGGAAATGATAACATGCGCTATGGAGCATTTGTCCTGATGCTGATAGCGAGCCTGATATTCTTGGGCTTGGCTTTCACACAATCAGGAAATTACAGCGCAGCAGGATGGTCTGGAGCGGCTTTGTGGCTTCCACTCTTCTATGCAGCGGCTATAATAGGCTCGGTTTCGCTGTTCTTTATAAGCTTTGGAACCCTGCTGATGCCGCATGAGCACCTTTCCCACGCAGCAGCGTGCGCAACAGTCGCTGTGGGATTCTCACTGGTTGCGTTAACCTTTGGGAACCTCCCGATGTACATAGTGACGATAGTTGCTTTCATCCTTGGGATAATAGGAAGCGGAATAAGCCACGAAGTTTGATGGGCTTTTTTCCCTTTTTCTTTTTTTTATTTTAAAGGATGGATGAGCTTCCGCTCCCGACAAGGACATCTTCCTCGAGACGCACGCCTCCCTTTCCAACCACGTATATGCCAGGCTCGTCGCTGAATACCATTCCTTTTGATAAAATTTCCTTTGAGCGGGGGGATAGGGATATCATTGACTCGTCGTGCACCTCTATCCCTATTGAATGGCCTAGTGCATGTATGAACTTGCCTGCATATTTGCCACCATATGCTTTATCTATGACGTTCTCCGCAGTTATGTGAGGCGAAGACGCTGCTGCTCCCGCCTTTATCGCCGCCAATGCTTCTGCCTGCGCCTCCTCTACAACCGAATACATCTCCTCAAACCCAGCATATGTGGGGCTGGCTTTCTGGGGCTTGAAGAAGAAACTCTTGGTTAGATCGGAGCAGTAGTTGGCCCACTTTGCTCCCGCGTCAATCAGTATTATGCTGTTCTCCCTGAGTTTTGAATTGTCGGGTGAGTGGTGCGGCAGGGCCGAATTCTTGCCAAAGCATATTATTGTGTCGAAAGATGGCGAGGTAGCTCCTGCATCGAGCATAAGGCTATCGAACTTGGCAGCGAGCTGCCTCTCCGTAATCCCTGCCGAAAAATATGTGGGTATCTCGCTGAAAGCACGCTTTGCAATCGAATTCGCCTTCCTTATCCTGCTTATCTCATACTCATCCTTTACTGTCCTGAGCTTTGAGAAGAACTTGCCGACATCTACCATGCGCTTCGGCTTTGCTAGCTTCCTTATTGCAGCATAGTACGAATAGGGCAGGAATTTCGCATTAAAGCCGACATTCAGCCCTTTAAGGTCCTTTTTAAGATGTGAGGCAAGCTCCTCAGAGGTGTCTGCGCTTACAACTTCCATAACTTTTGGTGCTGATTCCAGCGCTATCTCCCGCTCCAGCTTATTTACAAGCAATTTTTCCCCATCTGGAAAGAGAAGAAGGATTGTATCCTCGAAAACGCCGCTAGAAAAATCCGTCATGTATGTGAAATTGCTGTCTTTTGTTGCTGTATTCATTATTAATACAGCGTCAAGCCCAGAATCGCTAAACAGAGACTTGAGCCTTCTCTTTATGTATCCGTCTATTTCCATGATTGGTTTTGTATGATAATGCGTATATTTCTTTCAGCTCTACAAGAAAATGGCTTGTTTCGGATGCTGAAAATGGTTATAAATCTGAATTGAGAAAGGGTAGTGATTGCATGCTTGGAGGCGAGACCAGGAAGAACCTCATAAACGAGCTCAACGAGTCCAGCCCCGGCGTCAAGCGATCAGACATAGTGTACAGGCACATGCGCGACCCGGCGCTGCTGCGCTATTACTACAGGGTCAAGATGATGCCTGCGACAGACAAGCTTGAGCTCGCGGGTTCTTCTCCAACTGATGTTTTTGTAGGAAGGTTCGGCTATCCAAAGGTATTCATAGGCCCGATGGTGCCGCCCACTTTCGGCGACACTTCCATACTCGGGACACCGGAGAGGTGGAGGAACCTCTCGATTCCAAGCATAGTAAGCTACAGGTCAAAGCTAGTCAGGGGCATGCACCTCACAAGAGTCGACAACGTTGAGAAAGGGCGCATGGAGGAGATGGTAAGAGATCTTGCACTTGCAGAGAGGCCGGCGGAAGCAGAGCTGAATTTTAGCAAGAAACCATTCGTAAAGTTGAGCTTCAACGATGAGGTGCAGCCGTTTGGGCCAAGCGCCATAATGAAGACTATGGATCTCTACAACGTCAAGGCTGACAGAAAGCTTGAGAAAGCGTACAGCGACACAGATGCAACTGCCACTACTTCGCTCATAGAGCTATACGAAAACAACATTCCAGTGTCAAAAATCCAGCAGGCGCTTTCAGCTGGCACGCTTGGCAGAGGAAAATCAAGGAAGTTCGTCCCAACAAGATGGAGCATAACAGCTGTTGATGACACGCTTTCGAAAAACTTGCTGAAGGATGTAAAATCATTCGAAAGCCTTGATGCAATTTACGCATTTTACCACGTATCGCTGGATAATCGCTGGCTCATAATATTCATGCCGGGCAACTGGGAATATGAATCAGCGGAGGCGTGGTACCCGAAAACGGTGTGGAACGAGAACGGGAAGGACATATCGATATACTCTTCTTATGAAGGGTACAGGGGAAGGAAGACATATGCCGAAATAGGGGGATGCTATTATGCCGCAAGGCTTGCTGTTACCGAAAAGCTCAGCGAAATGCATGGACAGGGGCGCGTGATGATACTCAGGGAAGTCCATGAGGGTTACCTTATGCCCGTAGGCGTATGGAATGTGAGGGAGCATGTCAGAGAAGCGCTCACGATGAAGCCGGTGGTGATGAACACATCCGAAGAGCTGTTCAGCTTCATAAGGTCGAAGATGGACATACCGCTGAAAGACTGGATAAGGAACTGCAAGATACTGCGCGACATAATGATGCAGAAGCGCATAAGCGAGTACCTGATCAGTAAATGATTTCCATACCGGACTGGCCCAGTCTGGCTGTTACTTGCTTTGCAGCGAGAATGTACGAACCGTAAAGTTCTACGCCTTTCCTATTGCGCAGAGAGAGCCAATAGCGTTGCAGCTTATAAAGCCTTACAGCGTATGAATTTCCGATTTGCCGTGCGCATTTAATCTCGATACCGAAATCTACGATGACAGGAATTATTTGATCTTCAGCACCTTTATGCTTGGCAGTGTTATCGGGGTCAAAAGCTAATGAGATGCTGCACTCTATAAGCTGTTCCTCTGAAACTGCTTTAAACGGCACCGATGAATCCGCATGCTTAGAAACTCTAGAGAATGATGAATCTAAGGATCTTACGAATATAGAATCTGGAGTTATCATATTACCTTCTTGTTTTAATACATAATTAAGTGCAAAGACCCTTTTTTCAAGGTGCGTCAGCATTGTGATTATGCTCTCCTTCTCCGAAAAAGAGAATACCAAGTCTGAAGCAGCTTTATCCGCCTCTGAAGGCGCTTGCTTGAAGTACGCTTTCGTTTGGCACATGCTACGCACTCCGGAATTTATATCGGATACATTGTGCGTTATGAGTACCAATCCGATTCCCTTCTTGCGAAAATCCTGTATCCTGTTCTTTATATCGCGCAAAGCTGCATCATTCTCCTTCGATCTTTCTCCGAATATCAATTGCGCCTCCTCAAGGCAAACTACCAATCGGAGCTTGTCCTCTCCAATTTCATCCATTGAATCGGCTATCGAATATATCTGATTTAGTATTACAGCGTATAGGTAGCTCATAGCAAGAGAGCCGTACGATGATATGTCAAATATAATGTTTCGGCTCGGTGAATTGTATATATCCACTCCAGCTCTGGACCTGAACTGTGTGCGCCTTAGTACTAACCGCAAATCTTCCACTGCAGAATGGATGTTCTCTCCATGTTTTGTATACTTTACGCCAGTATTTGTCCTCTTGCCGTGCAGTCTTATTACTGAATCTTCTATTGCATTGTATACTTCTAGTGGATCTGGATTGTTCGTATCCTTGAAGCCTTCAAAAGCATCAAGCAGGCATTTCTCAAGCGGTTTCTGGTAAGGGCCGGCTGCAGAGGCGTGCGAAAGCACCATGGCAAGGTTCTCATAGAACTTTGAAACCGAGCATCCGTCAGGGCAACCGAATAGGTTCATCCTTAATGAGGGATTATTCAAGTCGATTACATCTGCCTTTACCAACTCCCCAAATTTCCGCCACTCTCTTGTTGGAGATATTATGATTATCCTGGCATCGGAATTCCTACTTACGCTCTCTAATATATTCATTACAGCTGAGGTCTTCCCCGTACCTGGCATACCAGTAACGATCAGTCCAAGATTTAATGCTGAGGCTTCAGTATGCACAGCTACGCCAGTTGGGAATGCACCATTGCTGACATACTCGCCAAGCAATATTCTGCCCGAAGTAGCAGGAGGGGCAGTCTTAGCTACGTATTTTATTTGAGATACCGGAAATGAGATGAAGTTTTTTGAATATTGAAGCCCGAATGGAAGGCTATTGAACTTCTCGAGTTCATGAAGCAGGGCATCATCACCTCTCGAATCAAACTCAAAGCTGCTTATTATGGCATAGTTTGATGATACATAATTTAGGATGGATTTCTCTCTGCTGTCAAAGCAGGCATATACCTTGTATGCAGGCAATCCATTCATAATTGAATTTTCTAGAGATTCTAATATAGTCCGAAGAATTTCAACTTCTTCTCTACCATTATAGTTGCCAGTGTGTAAAGATGTGCTTATCTGCTTACTGAACACAGAGCCAGCCACGGAAGATGTTCCTTTTTCTTCTACCTTGCTTAACAGCTTTCCGATTTCAGTCTTACGCAAGTGCAGCGCTATCTGATCCACTGGTATAAAAAAGACGAAAAGCTTCGAAGAGCTTAAGTATGAAAACGACTCGCTAAAGAAGCTGGTACCAGAGGGTTGCTTGTAAAGGCACAGGACTTTTGTACGCATTTCTCCAATCGTAATTACATCTGCATGGGAAAGTGAGATTCCAGGTACAATTTTTTTAATTATGGTCGTGCTTTGGTCGACGTCATCGCAATAAAATTCAATATACGTTCGCCTTTCTAAAAAATCGTGGATTAAGCAAAATGTGCGGCCACCTATTGCCTGCAACATCCCTGCAATGTCAATCTGCGCATTTGGCACTGATTCTACTAAAAAGTTAGAACGATTATAGTGTTCCATTGAATATCACCGCGGCTATTACTACTATAGACGTGAGGAGTAACAGTGCAATGGAAAAAATGCGGGAATCTGGGCCGCGTATACTTTTTATGTTCAAATATGCGTATAGCGGAATCGATATCGCTGCCGGAGGCATAAAATCAAATAAGGTAGGTGCCATACCTTTGCCTGGCATCACAGTATAAGCTAAAGCCCATGCAATAATTGCCGAACAGGCTGGCAGTAGCATATTATCGCTTGCCTTCGGTTTTCCATAAAATCTTCTCACCATATCCAACATTTTCACACCAGGTAGTACGCAAATATAAAGAAGAGTAGCAGTGCCACACTAATCGACATGCTTATTGATATTCTTCTAATAATCTTGTCATTTGATGAAAGCGAAACTGAGTATACTATAATTGAGGTTATCAAGGACAACATTGAAACCACAAAAGCGGATTTGATTACGTATCTGCCTAGTTCAAGCATTCGCGGCACCTTCATTTATCATTGCAATTACTCTAGTTGACAGGAGCCTGTGTTTAGGGAAACGCTTCCTTCCTTCTTGGATTTTAAGACCAGATATTAGTTTAAAATTTGTTGTAGGACATCTCTCTTTAATGACGTAATAAAGTTCACCATAATTAAATGAAGGTTGTCTGTCGTAGTTATCGCATATGTGTTTGTCTTCTGCAGAGGATATCATGTACCTAACAATTTCTTCACTTGGTGAAACACGAAAATCATGCATCCCACGCATCATGAATAGAAGTTCTGAAAATCCTATTTTTTCGTGTTTTGATGATTTCCTTAGCCTTATGATATCGATAGCTCTCTCAATCTCGATTTCATTGGATGAGTAGGGGGCGACGTTATCGTATACCGAATCCCCAACATAAAATTCAAAATCCGAAAGGGATGATACATATTCCGAGATTGAAGCGATTGATGCAAAGATTGACACGCCAATCAGTACATACGGTATGTATTCTAAGCCCCCAAGGTATGCAAAGGATATTGAGAAAAGATTAGCGCCAGCGTAAGACAGGTTAGCACTATATACTCCTGGCGATTCTGGAGATTTTAGTCCAAACACGCCGCTTTTGTTTGGGTTTAGAATTATTGCGCCGCCAGAATATAGTAATGTCAAGGTTTTTACTTGAGATGCATTACCAATGCGTGGCAGCCTAAAAGTTATAGCGTTACCAGAGCGGTGTATAGAAGAGGGACATACAAGTTGGCACCTTATTGAAAGATTGCCATTTGCATATATTATGGCGGCTATTGATAAGGCACCTATCGCCCATACAACAATAAGTAACCTAACGCTGTTCATTTTTATAAGCCACCCAATACTAGTTCCAACTCTTCATCTGAGAGGCCTGCAGCATTTGTATCTGCTGGTGCATTCTGGCCTGTTTGGCTTACGTTCTTTTGCAGCCAGCCGTAAAGCTTTATGGTTGCAGAATGCAGCATGCTTGCTTTTTGTTCAGCTGCTTCGAAAAGCGAAACCGCTTCTACAAGTTTTTGCGATAGGATAAAATTTGATTTAGATACTTCTTGCAGTACAGTATCCTTATTATCCGTGGATATTTGATCGTTGCGCATGATCTCAGGCAACATAAGATCCAATATTTCGGAGTATGCTGAAGAAACGTCTATTTTAATATAATCTGATAGAAATGATGCAATAGACAACGCATAAATCAGTGATTTAATTCTTATCTGCCTCAGTAGATTATAATCGCTGTACTCTGCAACTACCCTAATCACGTTGCCTAGCTCAATTGTACGCTTTACGCGTTCATTAGATTCGGCAATTGAGTATCTCATTATTGTCCCTTTATCCAATATCTTGAGACAGGGAATTGTGGACAATGCTTTGATTATGGCTTTCCTGTCGGAGGTGTAAGTTACACCTAACTTCACTGCTGACACAAGGATTGCCCTGCCATTAATTGAATCACCGGTTACTATAATTGTAAAGTCCTGAGATTATTTTGGACATATCAATATCCCTAACGCCAATAAGTCGCATAAGCGTAATTACACCTGCTAATTCCACTCCCGATTTCAACAGCGAAGCTGACATTTTTGCTGCATCTATGCGCCGTCCTTTTACGGACATGGCAATTGCTTCGGACACCATACTCTCGCTTATTCCAAGCCTGCCAGAAATTCTCTTTATACTTTTTTCGCTGACCAATTTATCCACCCCTGATGCGTGTATATAATACGTTTTTAGATTAGTAAGATCAAGCACTTTCAGCACAACTTCGCACTTTAGACCAGAACGCGGCGAAGCTAAAACCGCGCATTCACCAACGCCAAAATCTTTTATCCTATCGATTCCGATTTTCTCGAATATGTTGAGGGATTTGAGCGCATCGAAATCTACAGGATTCTGAAGCCGAAAAACAAAAAGTGTCGCAGAATTAGCCACAATTTCATTTGATATATCCCTTAACATTTGACTTGCTGCAATTATAGAAAGACCATATTTGCGTGCTTCACGGAAAATAGCAGTAATGCTTTCGCTGTCTAGCAGCTTCCAAGCTTCGTCTACAAATATTAAAGTTTCAACTTTTTTGCTAAAGCCCTTGGATTTTGAGTAAATAAGGGTTTGCTTTAATATTTCACTAGCAATTTTTCTGCGGTTTGACTCGTCCAGATTAGAGAGATTAAAGCAGGTAATTTTATACGACGGGTTCTCTATCATAGTACGCTTTAACCTGTCTGTTAAAGCGAAATCTATAACTAGACCGCCTAATTCCAAGGATAATTCCACATATTCGCCATTCCAGTCAATTATTATCTGCACTTCTTCACTAAGCAATGCGGTCCCTGAAATAATTGTCTTAATTAAATGCGTCTTCCCTGATCCGGTCATCCCTATTATAGATACATGTGGATTTTCTGGTGCATTTAGATCAAGCCGAAATAATGACGAGTATCTCTCGCTAAATCCTATTGGTACACCAACGCTTTTCGATATGCTGCCAGCATCTTCGTTAGGCTGAAAAATGGGCATAAATCCAGCTATTATGTTGGAATTGCTCAAGCCCATCTCTTTTCTAGTAAACATCGTTCTCGGCCCCGCATAGCACATTTCTTACTTCTATGCCAGAGAGTAATCTTGACCTGCACTTATATACCGTTTCAAATCCTGATTTTGCATACTCAAGTTGTGAACGGGCGTCACCCTCGGCCTGATAGATGTTTCGTGAAGCTGCAGACGAAATTATAATGAAGGATGCCTTGAATGGGATACGTCCATTTTCTATCGTTTCCACAAATTCTCGCAGCTTTTTTGTTTGCACCTCCAAAGTTTTTAATTTTATTTTGCCTGATGGCTTTTTTGGGTTCAGTTGTCTAATTTGATTTTCCTTCTTTGCAGCCTTAAACTTTAATTCATCGATTATCCGCTTGATCCCTACGGGTTTTATGTCCATTAGCACCCTAATAGGCATATTTAACTTGCACACCATATTCTCAACCACGTCTATCGGGGCTCCAGAGGGGTTTTCCAATTCCAGCCCTGCCGCAGCATGATATGTTCCTTTGTGAAATGTATATGCAGACAGCCCTGACTTCGAAACATAAATTTCCCACTGCTGTGCGGGCTTGATGCCATCCGGATCAGCAAAGGGGAATTTCATGAATTTTTGAAATGCTTTTTTAATGTTTTCATACCACCTAATGTCCACAAACATGCTATTTCGCCCAAGTTTAAAATATATCGAATTTACCAAATGATATCTCAGACCCTAAGATCCTTGCAAGCTCACGCGTTGATGTTATTGTTATCATCAAGCTCAAAAGAGGCACAAAAAATACCTCAGTTATAAGCAGCGATATCGTGGATATCAACTCTTCGACTATCGCTTCAAGTGGGGCTATCGCGGTTTTCACAACTGAATAGAGACTGCTTAGTATACTGAAATTCCCAGAGGTTAAAGTCGGTTGCGTTGTGGACTGCAAAGTGGTTATTACACCTCCGGAGTATGATGATACTGATTCCGAAAGTGCGCCAGGGTTTGAAGCGTATGCTGATATCAGCTGCGCCCCCAAAAGATACGTAAGCGGAAAAACTGCGTAAAAGCCTATAGCCACCGCTATCAACATCCCTCCGAGCCTTTTAGTAAAATATAGGGCGCGTAATACGATTCCAGCAGGAAGAAGTATTGGTACTGCAACGATAGAAGCAAATTTTATTATTACGCCCTGTATTTCAAGGCTAATTATTGAGAACGTCAGGCTACTTATTATGTAATTTATTTGACTAAGAAGGGGCTGCACGAAACTTGCGAACCCAACGCTTATGAAGATTCCGCTTAATTTTATAGAACCCAATACTGACAGTACGCCATACAATACTGAAACGGGGGCAAGAAGTGTTACTGCGCTATCCATTAGGGACGGATAAGATTTCCCATTTATCGATATCGGTGCAAGCCCGGTAGTATACGCATAGGCAAAACACATAGCAGGGTTGGATGATAAGAATCCATAACATGTAGAAGTTGCATTAGCGCTGTAAAAAACCTGTGCTATTGCGGTGCTAATTATGCCGTTATAGCTGAATGCAGCATAAAGAGTAGCTATTATTGCTGCGCTTATGAAAGCTTGCACCAGTTCGTCAAAACCGAAATCTTTAATCTTTTTATTGCCCATTGCATAGCCTACACCAAGGACTATCCCGAATACTCCTATCATCAGTGATACTAGCGTCAACGCAGTCGCATACCCACCGAAAGCTTGTATTATCACGTATTCAACTCAAGAGGAATTTGTAAAGTTCGAAAGAAGGTGTGTTGATGCTATTGCCAAAGAGGTGCTAGTGAAACTCAGCACCGCGACTATTATCGCACCTATTATTATGTTTATGGCGGTCGTGTGAAAATTGGCTCGCTTGTCAGGCGGTAACATCTGCCCTACTGCATAGAATATTCCGGCTATAATGAATAAGACTGCACTCAGTGCAGGGCCCACTTGGTATAAAACGCCACGTATGTACTGCAATTCTGAGAGCACAGTGAGAATTGTTGTGCTGAAAGGGACTGCAGCGAAAAGAGCTGCCGTAAGGACGGGATAGAATGCACTTCGGATTTGTTTATTCTGCATCGTAATACACCTTATACTCAAATAAATATATATTTAGTTAAATACATATTTAAATATTTGTGTAAAATGGTTAAAACCACAGTTTTTGGGGAGGATTATTGGAGTTGAAAGCGAAGCGAAAGATTTTAATCAGTCGAGTTGATATGCATCTATGGATACTGATTGGGCTGTCAACAATGGCCCTTCGAGCCAGGAATCCCAAGGCAAAGCAGGAAATAGGAGGCCAGATGTAGAGACTTATCTCGAGAACGAGGAGAGATATCTCGGCCTGGATCCTGAGAGGGAGAAGGCTAGGAGAAAAATGGGGAAGAAACTTGAGGGCGTGCACGTCATAGGAGATTTCCTCGAATCATTCAAGGTAATAGCTTTCAAGTCAGATCTTATTGACAGTGACATAGACTCCGGAAGACTTGGCGGCTTCTACATAAGCGTGATGGCAGTTATTACGCTTCTTATGATACCCGTTTTTATCTTCTACGGGAATTCAGCGTACTTCAGATCTTACATGATGCCTTCTTCGTTCATTATAGGCATAATGCCAAAAGCTCTTACTTCGGGTCTTGCTGGCACAGTATTTCTGTTCTTACTAGAGCATTTCATAATAGTGCCGTTAATACTGATAGCTGTAGCCGAGCTGTGCAACTGGGTAGGCAAGATGTTCCTGGGATTCTCTGGAGAATATAGCAACTCATTTGCAGCGATTATATTCGGATATCTGCCATGGGTATACATCAGCGTAATAGAATCGGTATTGCCTCTTTTCGGTCTGGGCACGCATGTCTCCGCGCTAGTAGGAGGAGTGCTGGCTTTACTTGGGGTTGCATGGAGCATTTCTTTAGCGGTGTTTACGGAGTCGAAGCAGCAGGGAGTGGGCTACGCGATGTCTTTCCTGTCGCTTATACTGGCTGTGGCACTGTTTTTAGTGATACTGTATTATCTGGTCCCGATCTAGTCGTACTGCGCGGACTCGTCTGACCTGGAGTATTTTATAAGTTCCTCCGGCTTGAACCAGACGGATATTTCACGCTTCGCTGTTTCAGGGGCGTCCGATGCATGTATCAGGTTCTTTACTGCGCGGTGCTTCCCATCGGCAAGGGCGTAGGAATCGCTTGAGAGCCTGCCCCTTATCGAGCCCGGATCTGCCTTTCTTGGTTCTGTTGCACCCACAAGTTTTCTTACTACGAATATCGCGTCGTTGCCCTCCACAACCATCACAGCCACAGGCCCGCTCATTAGGTAGTCAATGAGCTGCATCCAGACTCTTCTGCCTATCTCCACAGGCTCCTCGTTGTTAGAGACTCCCTGGTCCTTATATGTCGCCTTGGTCTTATCCCCGATCTCACGCATCCAGTTCTCGTCAGGGATGTAGTGCTGCTCAGCCAGTTTCTTGTCTGGCCGCACCATCTTCATTCCGACAACTTTGAGACCAGCGTCCTCCATTGTGGATATTATCTTTCCTATAAGCGAGCGGTATACCCCATCAGGCTTTATCAGCACGAGTGTTCTTTCCATCATACAATTACCATTTCGATTACTTATATGCTTTATATCTAATGCAACGGAAGTTATAAAATTGTGAAAGTAGAATGCATATGCGAGTGACTGATTCTAGGTGAGTTGATGATACGGCAGCCCATAATATGCGTGATGGGTCATGTGGACCACGGCAAGACTACGCTACTGGACAGGATACGCAACAGCGCCATAGCAGCCAAGGAAGTAGGCGGCATAACGCAGCATATAGGCGCAAGCGAGGTCCCGATAGACGTGGTAAATGAGATATGCGGCCCACTCCTGAAGAGCAGCGGGACAAAAATGATGATACCTGGGCTTCTCTTCATCGACACCCCTGGCCACGAAGCTTTTACCAACCTTAGGCAAAGAGGTGGCAGCGTGGCCGATCTTGCCATACTGGTCGTCGACATAACAAAGGGGTTCGAGCCACAGACAGTAGAGGCCATAGAGATACTCAAGCAGTACAAAACCCCGTTCATAATAGCTGCAAACAAGGTAGACCTCATAACTGGATGGATAGCTTCAGGCTCGAAGAGCATTGGGGAGGCGCTCAAGAAACAGAATAGCCAGGTGCTGGCTAAGCTTGAGGACAGGATATTTTACATAATAGGAAAGCTGAGCGAGTACGAGTTCTCAAGCGAGAGATATGACAGGATAGCAGATTTCACCAAGGAGCTGGCCATAGTGCCAATCAGCGCGAAGAGCGGCGAGGGCATAGCCGAGCTCTTAATGCTAGTAGCAGGGCTTTCGCAGAAGTATATGGAAGCAAAGCTCAAAATAGAGGTTGGTGGGCCAGGAAAAGGCAGCATACTGGAGAAGAAGGAGGTCAAGGGGCTTGGCACCACAATAGATGTGATACTCTACGACGGTTCGCTCGGCGTGAACGACACGATAGCCTTCGCCACTCCTGACGGGATAGGCACAACGAAGATAAGGGCCATGCTGAAGCCCAAGCCCCTGCACGAGATACGTGAGTCTACAAGCAAGTTCTACTACGTGGACAGGGTGGACGCAGCGTCAGGAGTCAAGATAAGCGCGACAGCACTGGAGGATGCGCTTCCGGGCTCGCCAGTGATACAGGTGGTTGGGGGCAACGACTACACCAAGGAGATAAGCGCTGAGATTAGCGAGGTATTCAAGACTGACAAGACAGGCGTGGTGCTCAAGGCAGACACGATAGGCAGCATAGAAGCAATATCTAGGCTCCTTGCTGCGGAGGGCTTCAAGGTGAGCAAGAAGGGACTTGGCAACGTGAACAGGAGGGATATACTTGACGCTTTCGGGATGAACTCAGTAGACAGGCTTTCCGCAGTGGTGCTGGCATTCAACGTCGGAATAGAGCAGGATGCGGAGGTGTTCGCAGACACCAGCGGCATCAAAATCATAAAGAACAACATAATATACGGCATAGTTGACGAGTACAAGGATATGGTGCAGAAGCAGAAGAAGGAAAGCCTCGCAGACGTTGAGAAGAGGCTTATTTTCCCAGGATGCATAAGCGTGCTGCCCAATTCGTGCTTCCGCATGTCGCATCCTGCGATCTTCGGCATAGAGGTGCTCGAAGGCAGGATAAAGCAGGGGTACGTGATGATGACTGAGGATGGTGCAGTTGTAGGCAGGATTAAGGGCATACAGAACGAGAAGACCCAGCTCGACATCGCCAAGAAGGGAGATTCGGTGGCAATATCGATGGACGAGCCCACCTTCGGAAGGCAGGTCAGGGAGGGGCAGACGCTGTACACCCGGGTGACAGACGCCGACGAGCGGCTTCTTAAAGGAGAGTATGCCTCAATAATGAACGACGAGGAGAAGCGCCTTCTCGACACAATAATTGGGATAAAGGCACGCGCTAAGGAGTCCTGAGGCCAGCGCAATGCAATGTTACTTTTGTAAAGCCTTACAACTCTGCGCCACTCTGCTTTTTAAGCGTTTGAGTTGCAGATGTTGGATTGATGAGGAACATAAAGGTATCAAAGTCCAATTATACACCGTTGGCTAGGCAGCCTGTCGAGTATGTGGAGAGGAAGGGCAAGGGCCATCCGGACACGCTCATTGACGGCATAGTCGAAAGATTTAGCGTCGAGCTCAGCAAAAGGTACATCGAGGAGGCAGGAGAGATACTCCATCACAACGTTGACAAAGCGCTCATAGTCGGGGGAGAATCGGAGACTGCTTTTGGCAAATGCCGGATTACCAAGCCCGTTGAGGTCATTCTTTCCGGAAGGGCTGTGCGGAGCGGGCCGGGGTTCAGCATCCCTGTCGATGAGATAGCTGTTGACGCAGCAAGAAATTACCTGAAGGAGAACACCCGTTTCCTTGATGTTGACAAGGAAGTTGTGTACACGCCCAAGGTGATGAAGGGATCAAGCGACCTTGGGGGCATATTCAAGAGGAGCGCTGACGTGCCACTTGCAAATGACACATCTTTCGGAATAGGCTTTGCTCCGTTCAGCGAGACAGAAAGGTTGGTGCTTGAGGCGGAGAGATTCCTCAACGGTGCAGAGTTCAAGAAAGCCGCACCCGAGGTGGGGGAAGACATAAAGGTGATGGGGGTGAGAGATTCTGGTGTGATATCGCTTACCATCTCTGCCGCGATGGTCGGAAACCTTCTGGCTTCAATGGATGATTATGCACAGTCGAAGGAGAAGGTAAAGGAATCTGTGATTAAGCTCTCCAAGGGCATAACGAGCCTTGAAGTCAACGTAGAAGTCAATACAGGAGATGACGAAAAAGGGGGCGACGTTTACATCACGAAGAGCGGGCTGAGCTGCGAGGCTGGAGACGACGGATCCGTAGGGAGGGGCAACAGGGTCAACGGTCTCATCACGCCTTTCAGGAGGATGACGCTGGAAGCTGCTGCGGGAAAGAACCCTGTCAACCACGTCGGGAAGATATATAGCGTTGCGGCGAACGAGATAGCAAAGGACATAGTGAACATATATCCGCAGATAGAGGAGTGCAACGTCTACATAGTTTCGCAGATAGGCAGGAAGATATCAGATCCCAAGCACCTGAACATAGAGGTTGCGCTTGAGGGCGGCGCAAGCCCTGACCCGATAAAGAATAAGATATTCGACATCGCCGATTCGGCCCTTGAGAACCTCGGCTACCTGACCAACGAGCTCGTTGACGGGAAGTATAGCATAGGCTACTGAAGCCTTATCTCCTTGCCCGTGAGCGAATCTATGAAGAGTACTTTGACTGTGCTTCCGCGCCTAAGAGTGATTTCGTACACTTTCAAGTAAGCGCTTTCCCTCCGTACTATCGAAGCTTCAGGTATTATTGATCTTATGAGTTCTCTGCTGCTTATCTTTGTCTTTGGCCTTATAGGAGTGATTTGCGAAGGCGAAGACTCTCCAGTTTCATATTGGGCCTCCCGCATGAACCTCTTCCATGGGAATCTTGTCACTTTGTCCTTCCTTACCTCTAGCCTTCCGGCATCTGCCAGGCGCTCAACGCTCTTTGATGAGGACTGGCCGAATTCCTGTTCAAGCTTGCCAAGCTTGACGGACCCTGCAGAATTGACTTCCGCCAGTATGGATAGGGCGGATTTGTCAAATTTTTTGCTCCCCACATCGTACAGCTCTATACCCTTTTTCGTCTCCCGCAGGAGTGAGCTGCCAAATGAAATGATGTATTTTTCAGAGTATACGTTCTTCCGCTTTGTGGGCAGCCTGACGAGCGTCGATGAGACGCGCATGTATCTAGGCTCGACCGAATTGACCATAAAGCCGGTAAAAGGCAGTATCTTCCTAGATGCATGCGAAGCGTACGCCTGCGCGTACGACATGTCGAATCTTTCGCGTATGATTCGTATCCTAGGGATAGGCGCGCTAAGATCACGCTTCTGTGCCTGGCCAGATGAGTGCTTAAGTTCCGCTATCGCAGCATGTATGTCTCCTCCGGGAAGCGTGCCAAGCTCTGGAGTGGAGCTTATGTGCTCTACCACCCTTTTTCTTATCTTTATCTTCTGTGGAGAATCTATGCCGAAAGGCATGAATTCGCCGGTATGGAGCGTCACAAGCTCCTTTAGCATGTTCCTGTCCTCGAAAAGTATGCTTATTGCGTTGACATCATTCTCTATGCTGAGCTTGCCTATGAAACCGTACGAGCACTGCGCAAGCACATTCTTGCTTATGTTTGCGGGCCTCTGGGTCGCCACCAATATGCCTAAGCCGCGCTTGCGCCCCCTGACGCTTATCTCCTCAATTATATTGAGCTCGCCGCGCTTTACCTGTGGGGCGAACTTGTCAGCTTCCTCTATTATTGCGAGGTACGGCTTCCTTACCCTGTCTTCCACCGCGTAAAGTTCGGAGAGGAAGGAGTACACTTTACCGACCTGGTCCTGTTGCCCAGACACATCGAAAACGATCGGTATGCCGAGCATGCTTTTCTCTATCAGCGCGGAGAAATCAACATCCATCCCTACGTCGGCTCCGCTCTCATCCGACACCCATATGACCTCGAACAGGCTCTTGAGGGATTTGTATTCTCCTTCAGTATCTATCACCACGAAGGGCAGGTGCTCCCTTGCGAGCTCCTCCGCGATGACCCCTACGAGGAACGATTTGCCAGAGCCGCTCTGGCCTATTATGCAGCATCTGCCAGTGAGCAAGTCCTGCTCGCTTATTGAAAAATCGTCAGAGAGCCTTATCATGCAAAGAACCAATTTTTATGCACATGCAACGCTGCATGTGATACAATTGAAGGCTATTTCTATATGCCTTTCCATGGGGTTATCCACAATTCAGAACAGGTGCAGCGCCCACCAGCGCATGAACTTTTTCATGCGTATCCTCGTTGAGGATGTGTTCTTCTTTATGTCCTTTATCAGGGCTTTGTAGAGTATCTTCTCCTGTGGGTCGAGCTTGCCCTCCTTTACGACCTCCTGCTTCTTGCCGTCAACTATCTGAGTCTCTGTCTTGCTTATGACATCCTTCTTGACCATTGAGTACCACTCGTCAAGCGAGCTGCCTGAGACGTCCTTGTCCTTCAGTATCGCCATCATGTCGGACATGGTAAGGTTCCTTTGCTTATTGAACTGGTACTCATGGAGCAGGGGGCGCATTGCAGCCTTGTCGCATATCCTCTTTATGTCTGCAGGGCTGTAACCGGAGGTTGCTCTTGCCAGGCGGCCGTAGCTCAGCCTGCCCCTCTGCTTGTTCCTGGTGTAGAGCTCGAACGTTGCCTTCCTCTCCTTGTAAGTAGGAGGGCGTATGTATACGCTGTCGCCGAATCTGCCGCTTCTTTTCAGCGCGGGATCGATGTCCCACGGCTGGTTCGTGGCGCCTATGACGAATATGCCCTCTGGATTCTCCTCGACCCCATTCATCTCCACCAGGAACTGGTTGACGGCTAGACGGAGAGCAGAGGATTCTCCTCCTTCCCCGCCTCCGCCGCCGCGCTTTACTCCGAGGGCGTCGAGCTCATCGAAGAATATTATGCAAGGGGTGTTCTTCCTTGCCTGCTCGAATATTGCATGAAGGTTCTTCTCCGTGTTGCCTGTGTACATGTCCACTATCTGGTTTATCCTTGCTATTAGCACATTGGCGCCGCTCTCGCCAGCTATCGCGTTGACTATGTAGGTCTTTCCGACCCCGGGAGGACCGTAGAGCAACAGCCCGACGCCGAGATCCTTGCCGTATTTCTTGAAAAGGTCGGGGCGCTGTATCGCAAGAACGACATTTTCCTTCAGGTACTTCTTGATCTTTTCAAGACCCATGACCTTGTCAAAGGTCATCGTCGACTTGTAGAAAGGCAGCTTCTTTATCTGGCCGTCCTCTATCACAGTAGCCTGCTCGCTTGACTTCTTCTGGCTCTGCGGCGACAACCCTGCTTGGGATGAGGACTTGGGCTTTGGCGCCTCCATGTGAAGCATCGCGTCTATCTTCTCCAGCCTGCTCTTCGCTTCGGAATAGTCTGGCTTCAATGAAAGGGACTTCTCGTACCAAAAACGGGCGCTTATGAGGTCGTCATTTGTCTCTGATATGTCGCCCATGAGAAGAGGTGCGTCTGGGCTGCCAGGCTGAAGCTCCATCACCTTCTGGAGGTCCTGCTTAGCTTCAGAATAGCGGTGCAGCATGGTTTCGTTGAGCGCCCTGTTAAAATAGGCGTCCGCGTACTCCCCGTCGAGCTCTATCGCCCTTGTGTACTGCTCTATCGCCTCCTCGAACTTGCTCTCCTCGAAAAGGCTGTTGCCATGACGCCAGAACTCCTTTACTTCCCTGCTCACCACATGCTGCTCGGATCCAGCAGATGGTTGATTTCCCTCAGCCAGATAAAACACCTTGTCAATAATGATGATGGCTATGAATTAATATTTATTGCTTTCCGGGATTGAGCTCCATCTGCAGGTACCTGATGTTGAATGGCAGGAAATTCGGCCTTATGAGGACGCCGCGCGCGCTTGTGCTGAGTATTGATGGCGCCTTTAGTGTTTCTGTAACTGACTTGTTAAGGTAATAGCTTTCGTTCTTCTGGATTTGCACCAGCGCCGGATGCTCAGGCACTATCGCATAGTACATGCATGAATCGAGCGTTTTGTTGAAATATGCTGAAGTCGCATTCAGGTACTTGGCATAAGAGTTTGCGCCAAAGCTGCGCAGGTATGATGAGTAAGAGTAGTTTGAATACGATTCTGAAACTGCCCTTGAAAAGTTGGATTCGCCTGAGAGCAGGAACAGGCTAGAGGTTACGTTAGTATGTATCAGGAGCTGCAACGACTCGTTTGAGCCAGAGGGGCAAACGGGATTGACAAAATATGGGGGATAGACTACTATCTTTGAGGACGAAGAATGGTTGGAGCGATACGATTCAGTATAAGTTCGAGTTACGTTTGTGTAGCTTCCATGGTAGGTAAGCGATGCGAATTTCGCGTGCAGCGCAGTCACTCTGTACGGAGTGAAATTGCTTTCCGATACGCGCTGTGGTGTCTGCACTCCAGAATAATCGAATGGCAGGAAGTATATGTCCATCTTCTCCCCTACTGCAGGCGGAGCGCCTTCTATGTAGATGATTGCGTTTTCATACTGAAGGTTTGCATTGCCAAGCACTACGGCTGGGACGCTCATGCCATTTATGTAAAGCGCAATATTCGAGAGGTTGTAATCAGCGTAAAGCGAAAGTCGCGTGGCGTTGATGCTTATGTAGTTCGTAGGCTGAGAGCCATTAGCCGGCTCGATGGTGAATGATGCGTAAGGCAGCCCTGAAGCGCGTATTGGAACATACGACGGCCATATAGGCAGCACGAGGAGGATTGCAACAAAAACGATAAGAACATACGCGGCTTTGATGGAATTTTTGCCAGAAGAAATTGAGGCTATGCGCCTTTCGATCCACTGGCTCAAAGATGACGAAGCTATTAGGAGTGCAATAACAGAGGATATGAGCAGATAGTATCCCAGTATGGCCGCATTTGTACTCAGAAGCACAGATTCAGCCGGCGCTGCAAGGTACTCAAGGAATGCTACGAGCACCGAGCCGCTTATCGCAGCAGTCCGCAATATTCCGAGTTCAGCATATATGGACACGACAGCAGCGATGACGAATGCAAAAAGGAATATTGGGGCGCCGAGGCTGGATAGCTTTAGTACGCTTATGTTTGCATACCCTATAGCCCCCGCTACTATGAGCGCTATCGCAAATATTACTGCAGTGCGTATGCTATGATCGTTCGCCGAAATTATGAATGCAAGCACTACGAAGAACAGGAACGAATAAAGGATAAATGAAGGGCTTCCTGCAATTATGAAATTTGCCGCTATTAAAATTGCAGCTATTCCGCATAATGCGATAGCGACTTTTTTTATTTCATGATTTAGCGATTTCTCCATTTCACAATCCCATTTCCTTTGTCAACGCGGAATAGAATGATACGACGTTGGAGGAGTAGTAACGTTCTAGGCTTTGAATCCTTTCGCGCTTCTGCTCCGGATTAGAGCATATCCTCTTCAGTGCCATTGGTATTGCGCTTTCTTCCGCGACGGTGCACATTTCCTTTATGTCTTCAGGTATGGGAGAATCGGATGGCAGAAGAACTCTTGTCCCGAGTGCAATCGCCTCAAGGGTAATTATGCTGAGGCCCTCGCGCGATGACATGTTGAGCAGAACAGATGACTCTGCAATATACTTGTACAGCGAGGACTTGCTCTTGAAGAAGCGCTTGAATGAGATCACATGATCGAGCTTGAGGTCCTTTACGAGTTTCTTGAGGCTAGCCTCCTCTGCGCCCTTCCCTATTATCGTACCATTTATGCGGCTGTCAAGCTTTGAGGCTTTGCCAACCGCCCTTATCCATGCATCAATGCGCTTTTCCTTAATCAGCCTTCCAGAAAAAACAACACGCCTGCGCTTAGTGTGTGATGACTTCAATGCAAAATCAAGCGCTTCCTTGTTGAGGACTGGCGCAAAAACCTTTATTTTAGACCGCTTTACCCCTATCTGCTCAAGCTGCTGCATCGTCTTCTGTGAGTTGGCGATGTAGTGGTCGCCCATCTTTGAGAGGGAGATGGCTAGCGAATGCGCAGGTGCGCCAAGCACCCCGAGATATGATTTCCAGTAATCCAGGGACCACACTTCTGCAACACGTATGACAAGCTTGCAGCCCGTAAGCTTCGCATATACCACGGCTATCGGTATATGCAGATAAGGGAACTGGTCTATGACAAGAAGGTCGAAGCGGTAACCGAAGAGCCTCAAAAGCCCGAAGGAGAAAGCAAGAGCCTTGCGTATCGAGCGCCTGCCGTGCCTGTAGACAGTATTTATCGAAGCTGGATACCATGCGTGGTAGTTAACGCCGTTGCGCACGGTTGTGCTAGGCATATTCGGCCACCGCATCGTGAAGAAGTGCACCTCGTTTGCCTTTGCAAGCTCTTCCGCTTCAGTGGCGTTTATCTGCTCTATCCCGCCTATATGCCAAGGGTACGGAAGGTCATAGGCAAATGCTATTCTCATCTTACCAGCTCAAAGGCTAAGGATTTATATTTATAGTCTTCTTTTAGCAAGATATAAAAGTTAGCTTTTGGGATGTTAATCTATGAAGCCTGTTATATCTATAATCATACCCACCATAGAGGAGGAGGGAGTCTTCAAGCTGATAGCACGCATAAGGAAGGAGTTCAGGAACCCCGAGATAATAGTAGTGGACAAGAGCAGCGAGGCCTATAGGAGAAGGCTTGCCAAGATAGGCGTAGTTCTGATAAGGCAGCAGAGCAGCGGGGTGGAGAATGCGGTGTTCGAAGGGCTCAAGAGGGCGCGTTCTGACATAATTGCAAGCATAGACGGGGATGGGACGCATGACCCCCATTCACTGTTAGAAGGCTACAAGATAATCAAGGAAGGAAAAGCAGATATGGTAATGGGCAACAGGCTCAAGAACCTCCATCCTGGATCTATGTCGTTCCACCAGAGGTTTGGCAACAGGTTTCTCTCTAGGCTGTACAGGCACATGTACGGCGTGAACGTGCACGATTTTCTTGTTGGGATGTTTGTTGTGAGCAGGAAGGCTTTCAACAGCGTGAAGGATATGGCACCCTACCGCGCAGGGCATGCTTTCTTCGCGATAGAACTCGCCAAGAAGGGCTACAGGATAGTTGAGGTTCCGGTGGAGTATTACCCTCGTTCTGAAGGAGAGTCGAAGCTCTCGCGCTCTAAGGTGCTTTATGGGGTAGGCGTGGCATCGCACATGATCAGGCTCGCAAGGGACTACAACCCGCTCCTCATATTCGGGAGCATAGGTGTAATACTGATAGTGGTGGGCTTGGTGATCGGGCTTATGGTGTTCTTCACGTACCTAGCCACAGGAGTCATGAACGAGGTCGGAAGAGCCCTTATAGCTTTTATGCTTGTAGTGGTGGGTTTCCTCTCCATAATAAGCGGGCTGCTGATAGACCTGCTGCTCGGGATAGACAGGAAGCTTTCTGACATGCCTCCATCAAGTCATAAATAGGTTTTCTTGCATAAGCTTATGCCGTGCGATCGTAGTCTAGCCTGGTAGGACTTTGCCCCTCCAAGGCAAAAACCCGGGTTCAAATCCCGGCGGTCGCATGCTCATTTTATCGCGGTTACGCCGCGGTACGATTTCTTTACATTGGAAAAGCCGGCTTCAGAAAGCCTGCGCATTACCCCACGCGTATAGTTCACCTTGTATTCATGAGGCGTCTTGCCGCCCCCTACGAAGTGGTATAGCCTCCCTCCGCGCTTCAGCACCCTGAAAAGCTCAGAGTAGAATTTCTCTGAATAGAGCTCGCCGTCTATCTTGACGTTGGGAGGATCGTGGAGCACAGAGTCGAACGAGCCGTCTTCAATTTCATGTATGGCTTCCTTTATGTCGTCGTTGCTTACGCTTATTCTGCTATCGGACAACGCCTGGCGAGACCAGGGGTTTTCACGCGCTATGTCCAGAACATCGCTTGATATTTCATGGCTGCGCACCTCTGTCGCACCGCATTTCTGCGTTAGCGCCATCGCGGAGTAGCCCAGCCCGAAGCATGTCTCTAAGACCTTTCCTGGGCGCCGCCCGAGCTCTCGCGCCTTCTCCATCGCCTCATCCGTAGGCTTCGAAACTGAAACTGTGTGCATCATGCTGCCGTTTATCCACAGGGTTGGAGGCCAGTCCTTCTTTGGCTCATACAGCCTGTATGCCGTCTTTCCGTCGAACCTGTAAAGGTAGAACATCGAATTGCCATCGATTGCGAAGCAGTCTTCGTCATGGTGCCGCCTTTTTGCGTGCAGCATCTTTTCAGTGGAAATGAACTGACCGCCGGGGAATGTTGTCCCTTCTTTAGATTTTTCGACTGTAGCTTTGGACAATCCGAGATCAAGGCTGATCTGGGCCTTGCCGTTGGCTGAAGAGAGCAGCTCTGCTATGTGGAACCCGGATATTATCGGATTTTGATTATCCATTATTGGTTTTCCGCAGTATACTTATTATACGGATGCGGCGTTATGGCGCAAAAGCAACATTTAAATATATGGTGCGCAGCTTTACTTTAATGCCAACAATAAGCGTGGAGATGTCGAATAAGAGGTTCTACACTTCCATGATGAGCGTCGAGCTCCCGTTCGTCACAGAGTCGATGAACTCGGTTTATAGGAATGCATTTGCAGGGTTCCTCCTGCACGAATTTGGAGGCTACCGTACCGAAAGAGGACCGCTGCGCATTCTTGAAGTCGGATGCAACAGCGGCTATTTCATGGAAGGGCTGTACGAATCGATGAAGTCAATCGAATCTGGAAGCCATGCTGAAGCGGCAAAAATGGTAGAGTATACAGGGATAGACCTGTCGCAATATGCGCTCATAAAGGCGAACAGGATACTAGAAAAACGCGACAACGACTTTTTCAGGACGCGGCTGCTTAGGAAGGATCTCACTGTGGAGGACTTCGATGGCAAATATGACCTGATAGTCGCGAACGAGCTATTTGATGATATAGGGTCTTTGATATACACAGTGCACAACGGAGATATTTATGAGATGAGGCCCCTCGAGAAGGTGGTTCCAGAAGGTTTCAGCATCGTAGGAAGAAGGTTTTCGATAAAGTGCGGCGAATCAGGGGCGAGATTTGAGTCTTTGAACAGCAGCGAAAAAGAGATAGTATACGGACTCCGTGAAGGAGAGCTAGTTACGGTGTCCCCCAATTCGATAAGGCTTCTCGAAAACCTGGTTAACAAGCTTTCTAGAGGAGGAATGCTTTTCATACACGACTATGGATGGGTAGGCAATATTCCATCGTGGTTGAGGAAGGAGGGCGTAAGGGCTTACGGAAGCCGTGGCAAAAGCTCCTTATCAAACGAGCTCGAAGAGCTGGCGCCAAAATTCCAGATAACTGTGGACGTCAATTTCTCCGAACTCGCGGATTATCTGAAAAGCTTCGGAGAGGTGCACATAGTGCCGTACAAGGATTTCATCAATCTGGATTCCCAGAAAAAGAGGGGGGAAATGCAAAAGACCGTCAATGAGTACGGGTTCCTCAACCTAATTATGAGGCGCGACTGATACACTTCGTTATTAGTCTATCAGCACTTCGTCGCTATTTAAACCTTTCCTGCGTGATATCACAGATTAGATGGAGATTGAATACGTGAAAAGAGCTGAAAACAGCACCGTTCTTCCAGTGGTAAAGAACAATCCAGACATAGGGATAGAGCGCATGGTAGTAACAACTCCTGGTACGGCGATACGAAGCGCGGACCTTGAATCTGAATTGGGGTTTGAAAACGGCAAGATATCTGGGGGGTTAAGGATAAATGAGGTCAGGCTGCCAGGCATAACTGAGAACAACTCTACAATGGTGGCCAACGGGCTGTACCGGTTTATCAAAGATGCGGCTTCTGACAAGGAAACAATGGCAAAGCTGCGCAATGAGCCCATACGCAGCATTTATTTTGCGACCGAAAGCAACCCCGACAGGAGCAGGCCGGAAATAGAGCCCAGCCTGTTGATGGTCGCCTCATACCTCCCAAAGGATAGAGCATATGACGATATAATTGAGATGCTGAAAAGGGCCAGAGTTGTGCCCATCACATATGCATGCGTGGGCGGAGTCTTGGCGCTGGGAGAGGCGATAAATGATGTTGCGGTAGGCTCGTACACATCCCAAAAAGGATCCTCTCTCGTCATATCTGTAGATACTTCCGTTTACAGCGATCTGAGGGCGAAGAACGCCGAAGGAACGCAAGGCGCGGCAGCAGCCCTGATGTGGATTACGGAAAACCCCTCGCTGGTTTCATTCCCCGTTGGTGTATCGCACGCCTTCCATGGGCCCTTCTCCGATTTCACAAAATACGGGGAGGAGACGCCGCTGGTGCACTCTACATTCTCCAAGATAATGTATGTATATGCAGTAGCAGAGGCTTTTGAGGAGGCCGAGCTTTTCGCAGAAAAGATGAACATAGACAACATTGACTTCATCATAGCGCACGTGCCATTCCCTAAACAGACAGAGTACTTCATAGGCTTCCTTTACGCCCACTACCTGAGGAGGCACGATCCTGAAAAGCTGGCTGAGATAGAGGGAAGAGAGGGGGTTGGCAAGGAGCCGCTGGCAGGAGCTGAAGGATTTACCGATCTCATAAGGCGGAAGATAAGAGCCTTCAACAACAAAGGTGCAAAATCCGACCTGGAGCTTATAGATATGATAGAGAAGGACGCTGAGATATCGGCGTACTGGAACTGGACAGGTGCGCTAAGGAAGCAAAAGGAGTTTTACGATTTCGAGAAAAGGCTCATGATTGACAAAGCCTTGCGCATTCCCTCTCTCGTAGGGAATTCTTATTCTGCTTCAGTGTTTGTAAGCCTTGCAAGCCTGCTGTCAAATGCACCGGACAGCGGATTGAGGGACATTAACGGAGTAATGATAGGCTATGGAAGCGGTGCCCAGGCAGTTGAGAGGCCGCTGGCAATACACGCTTTGCAGGCAGGGAGCAACAAACTTGTGATAGACATGGGAACTCCATACTACCTTAACGGGAAATCGTACAGGGAGCTGCATGACAAATGGCTGGTAAAAGGGGAGGCGGCCAGGATGGTAAGGCACGACGGCGTGGCAGACCTTCTGCACGAGGAAAGGAAATTCCTTGGTGAAGCAAAGCTAACGGGAGGATTCCACGTCAGGAGGAAGAACCCGGACGGGACCGGCGAATACTTCTATGTGGATGAATCAGGAAGGATTGAGGACATAAGGATAAGGACCTGATTACTCAACCTTCTTCTTCCTTCCAAGCCCCTTCGGTATCTTAAGCTTGAGCTCTGGGTAAGCCTTGCTCATGTACTCCTGCGTTATGGCTGTGTCGAGCCCTATGGAGTTCATCGCCTTGTTGAGGACATATATCTCAGCGAACTTCTGCAGAGTAGCTGAGCCAGCCACCTGGGAGATCTCGCCCTTAAACGCCGGGGAGGAAATCTCCTTCGCAAGGTCAGAGAGACCCGCATACTTCTTTGCCTTGCCTGATGCGAGCTTCTCTGCTAGGGCGTTGAGCTTCTCGACATCAATTCCAAGTATTTTGTAGGACTTCTGGTCAGCAACATTCCTTATTCCGGCCAGGTGGAACACGACTTCCTCCGGCTTTGTGCCAGGGCGTATGCCTAGCCTCTTTATCGTTATCCAATCCTTGTACTTCGCAAGGAAATCTATGTATTCTGATGGATCCTCCATTTCAGCACCAA
>JAMCZI010000026.1 GCA_023485545.1 Candidatus Martarchaeota archaeon | reverse complement strand
AGCCGAACGCTATGTGGTTCATGCACTTCTCAAGCATGCCTGCATAGGCGGCGTCAACCTTTATGAGCGCGCAGTTGTTCACCTTCGGGAGGTGCAGCCTCTCCATAGTGTCCTCTATCCTGGAGTCCACGTTCACGCGGCCGCGTATCCTTACTGCGGCTATCAGCCTTCCATCTAAATCTGAATACTTCATGCAAAACACGCAGAGTCTGTGTTGAAATCAGCGTTTATATTCAAGGAATAAACATATATATAGTTTTTGAATGCTTTGGCAGAGCTCTGCCTCCGCCTCTATGCTCTATATACAAAAAAGAAAAATGGGAGGAGCAGGGAAAATCAGAGCTTCCCTATGTCCTTCACTACGTCTATGTTGAGTGCCTCCTTTCCTGGCCTCCAGTTTGCCGGTATGGCGCACATGTGGCCTTTCTCCGCAGGCGTGTCGTGTATGTACTTGAGACCCATGAACGCTGTGTATATGTGCTCCGCGTCCTTGCCCAGTCCGTCGTTGTGCATAGATATGTACTGCACTCTTCCCTCAGGGTCTATTATTACCGTGCCGCGCCTTGCCTGGCCTGTCTGCTCGTTCAGGAATCCAAAGCTTGCTGTAACCTTCTTCGTGAAGTCCTCTATGAGCGGTATTTTGCTCTCCATAACTCTCGGAGAAGTCTCCGCCCACTTCTTGTGCGAGAAGACGCTGTCCGTGCTTATCGCAAGAACCTCCGCCCCATTCTTCTTGAAGAGGTCGTAGCTCCCAGTAAATGCTTCAACGTCCGTGGCGCACACGAAAGTGAAATCCCCTGGGTAGAAAGTGAGTATTACCCATTTGCCCTTGTACGCCTCGAGATGGAACTCCTTGACGTCCTTATCCTCCGGAAAATAAGCCTTGGCGTTGATCTCAGGCGCCTTGTCTCCAATGCTTGGCATAGTCTGCATGTTAATCACAATAGTATTATAGTAGGGAAAATATAAATATATTTGCGTTTTATATATTTATTTAGATTAAATGCGCAATAAAATTGATGGAAAAATTATAGAGCTCCTCATGTCCCACGGCCGCATGCCTGTAAACGAAATAGCAGAGAGGTGCGGCGTAAGCGAGGCAACTGCCAGGAACCGCATAGCCTCCCTCATAGAAGAGAAGGTCATACTCGGATACAAGGCGAGGATAAAGCCAGGCTCAGGGATAGAGCAGGTAATAATAGGGATAGACGTTCTGCCCGAGCGCTACGTTCACGTGGCAGATGCGCTCAAATCTAATCCTGAGATAAAGGAGCTTTACAAGACATCCGGCGACCATTCAATGGTGGCGATAGCGAGCCTAAGCGGCGATTCTTCGGCGCTGATAAAGAGCATAGAAAAGATAAGCGGAGTGGCAAAGGTCTATCCCGCTTTCATACAAGGAGTCGTAAAATGATTCAGCCGAAATCTCCCAGCCCCTTCTGCTTTCCGTATTTCCTTTCTTCGGGCTTCTCCCTCCCTAATATGTCTATCTCTCCGTATACGCCGTCATAGCCTGCCTTTATGTCAATCCTGTTCTCCCTGACGTTCATGATCGCATCAGCTATCTCCTTGCTCAATGCTGCTTCTATGCTCTCGTAACTTGCTGACATCAGTATGCCCATTTCAGGCCCGAGCTTCCCGACAATGTTGGCGTATTCCCTTGCTACAATCGGCGAGAACGCCGTCTTCTTCATAACGTACGCTATTATCTCTGCAAGCGGCACAAGGTTAACATAAGGCACTGCGTTCTGCGGCACGTAGCCCTCATCCCTGTCTGCAAGCTCCTTCACCCTGTGCACAACTCCCAGGACTAGCCTCCTCCCGCAAACAGGGCATACGGTTATGTTTGACTTCGTTGGGTCAACTGAGAACTTGCAGTTCCTGTGGCCGTCGAAATGGTATTTTCCTTCTTCAGGATAGAACTCTATGGTTTTTGAGAAGCCTGAGTCTCTCCTGCCTATTATCGCGTTTATAATTCCGCTATACGAAAGCTTGTTTAGCTCTAGGGCGTTTGCCTCCCTCCCCATCTTCTGAAGGGAGTGGAAGTCGCTGTTCGATATCAGAGAATACTTGTCAAGCGATGATACCATCCAGTTCATTTTCGGGTCGCTGCTCAGCCCAGTCTCAAGCGCGCGTATCCTCTTCTCCTGGTCTTCGTAAGCATCTTTCATCGAGTCGAATCCTGACATAGAGCCAAATACGCCGAACCACGGCGTCCAAGCGTGCGCCGGAAAAACAAAAGCGTCTCCGCTTGCTCCGAAAGCCTCCTCAACAAGCTCGGAGGCTCGCATGTTGAGCACGGGCCTGCCATCGGAAGAAAGCTCGCCCCTTTTAGATATCTCTGCATTGAATGACTTGGCGGACTCAATGCTTGGCATTAATATGCAGTTGTGTATCCTTCTTTGCCGTCCCTTTCCATCGTTGAATACTGTGCACACTTCTGTGCCCAACACAAACCTGACTTCGCTCCTGCTTCCTCCCACTTTGTACATTCCAGGCTCAGCCTCTTCCAGCGTTTTCTCTATCTCCTCCATCCACATCGGATGCGTAAAGTCGCCCGTGCTAAGCACCCGTATGCCCTTTTTCAGGGCGGTCTCCTCCATACCCTTTATGGTTATGCTCTTGCTGCACGCCATTGCGAAGCGTGAATGCACATGCAGGTCAGCCACTATTTCCATTCAACTCCCTAATTTGGATTTTCCATACCTTCTAAGCGCTGCGAGAGCAACCGCCTTCACGTTTGGCAGCGTATCAAGCTTTTCTATCTCCTTAGAATCCATCCACCTTATCCCTGTGCTTTCACTGTTGCCTCCAAGCCTGCCTCCTCTCACTTTTACAACGTAAACCATGTCGAAATGCGTGTGCATTGGCCCTATCTTGTACGGCACATCCTCGTAAACTATTGCGAAAGGCTCTCTGAGCGTGTGCGCCATTTGATCCGTGTGCATTATACTGTCATCGCCGATTATCTCGACATCCAACCCTGTTTCTTCCCTAGTCTCGCGCAGCGCGGCCTCATCAGGGAATTCTTCAGGCTCAACGTGCCCTCCTGGAGGCAGCCACTTCCCTATCTTCCTGTGCTCCAGCATCAGTAGCTTTCCATCATTTATAACTAGGCAGCTCGCCACAATGCATTTTTTCATCGACAAAACCATCCAATATCAGACTCCGTTCTTTGGGCATATCCCGGCTATCGGGCACTTTTCGCAGAGAGGCTTCTTGCCGCACAGTTCCTTGCCGTGCTCTTTGAGGAGATAGGCTACCTTTGACCAGTGCTTACGGTCAAGCTTTTCCATGAGGTCCCTCTCCACCGCGTCTGGAGACTTCGCAAGGCTCAATCCTATTCTGTAGGAAAGCTTCATTACCCACGTATCTACCGGTATGCCCTCAACCTTGCCGAAGCCGTTTATCAATATTGTGTTTGCAGTCTTTCTTCCTACTCCAGGAAGTGCAACGAGAGATTCCATGTTGCTAGGCACTTCTCCACCGTAGCGCTCCACTATCTCCTTGCAAGCAGCTATTATGTTGAGCGCCTTGTTCCCCGCATAGCTAACGCTCTTTATGTACTTTATCAGGTCAGACTCGGAAGCTTTGGAAAAGTCCTTGGCGCTCTTGTACTTGGCGAAAAGCGCAGGCGTGATCTTGTTGACAGTCTCATCCCTGGTCTGCGCAGAAAGTATGGCGGCAACCATCAACTGCAGGGGGCCGTCGAAGTCAAGGTAATATTTGACTTTTTTGTAATGCGAGAAAAGTGTTTCGACAGCTTTGTTAGCATCGCCACTCTTAAGCAGTTTTGCTTCTGCCCCCATGAAATCCTAGCTCATTTCAGATTAAAAAATCTATGCTATGACAGGCTGCAGCTGCAGTTCACAAATCCGCGCAAAGGCTATAAGCGTTAAAACTGAATAAAATAAGGCGCAAGATGCTCATTACACAAGGTGCGCCGCATCAAGGCAGTTAGGCTGCAAGGCTGTTCAACATGAAAGAGGCAGAAAGGGGGGAATTTATCGCCGAAGTCCACCGGCGCCTAAAGCTGCGCTATGCGCCGCAGATGCATACATCGCTGGACCATTCAAGCCCTTGGGGGCTTCTAGTAGCGACAATGCTCTCCGCGCAGGCACAGGATTCGTCGGTAAACATCGTGACTCCAAAGCTGTTCAGGGCTTTCAAATCTATAAAAGATTTTTCAAAAGCCACTCCATCAAAGCTCTATCCGTACGTAAGGTCGATAGGCCTCTATCGCACAAAATCTAGGAACATAGTCAGCGCAGCGCGAATGATAATGTCTGAATATTCAGGAAAGGTGCCCCACAGTATGGAAGATCTGGAAAGGCTGCCAGGCGTAGGGAGGAAGACAGCCAATGTGGTCCTCTCAAACGCATTCGGCATAAATTCGGGAATAGCGATAGACACGCA
>JAMCZI010000020.1 GCA_023485545.1 Candidatus Martarchaeota archaeon | reverse complement strand
CAAGGAATAGCGCCAGTTTGGTAGCATGCGTCGTTATGTTAGTTCCTACGACAATGTCGATGCACTGCGCCCCCGTGACGAAGACGCAAGAGGACGGGACAACCCTGTTCGGCACCGCGATGTAAAGGTAAAGAAGCACTATTACTACAGCAATGATAAGAAGAGCCCACGAGTAAGTTATGAGATACTCAGTAGCGGACTGCAGCCGTTTTTTAGAGCTTTCTGCATTCACAAAACACACTCTTGAAAAGCCTGATTAGGCCGTACACCGCATTATATAGTTATATCAATCGAAACCAACTAATAAATTACTTTTGATATGCATTCAAATGCCTGTTTTTACAGCTTTAGCGATTTGGATGCGGTTTCTTCAAGCGCGTCCGCAAGCTTGTACTTCTTGTAGAGCGCATTTATCGACGATGCACTTGTGCCAGTAGCGGGATTCCTTGCCTTTATTGAGCACACGTCCCTGTACTTCATTATTGAATACTGGTAGAGGCCTATTCTGGAGGACATGTCGGTTATCTCTTGCTTGTCCATTCCTATCAACGGCCTGAAGAACAACACGTCTATGCCGTGCTGCGTGGCAGAGAGGTTCTTCAGGGTCTGCGACGCAACCTGCCCCAGGCTTTCTCCGGTGGCTATCGCGCCTGCGCCTTCACTGCGAACCACCTTGAGCGCGAACTCGTATATGAAGCGCTTGAATAGCACCAGCTCGTACCTCTGCGGTGCCGAAGCAGCATAAGCCTGGAATATGTGTGAGGGGACATAGTACGTTGCGATTGGCAGGCCGTATTCCGACAGCTTGGCAAATATGGAGCTCATCTTCGACTTTGCAGCTTGCTCATTGTCAGGAAAAGTATGGAAGTGTATGTATATGGGGCGAAGGCCGCGCTTCATCGTGAGATACGCGGCTAGCGGCGAATCTATCCCTCCGGATATGAGGACCACGGCAGAGCCGGAGGATCCTACGGGAAGGCCGCCCGCACCTTTAAGCCTGAAATCCGAAACTATTGCAGAATCCTTGAGCGCATCAACGTATATGCGATTCCTGGAGTTGCGTTCAGGCGCAATGCCGTGCTTGGCAGCATTGCTGATGATGTAGTCGCGCATGTCGACAGAGCTGAAGCCGTGCAGCTTGTATGACCTTCTCGCCTCAATCCTCACACTTTTCTTCCCGTTAGAGATTGAAGACACAGCTTTGAGCATGTCTTCGAGGGTAGGCTCGCACTTTATGCCAAGGAAGACTAGGCTTATCCCGAAGACCTTTGAAAGCTTGGAGGCTATCCTCCTTGCGTCTGACTCTGATTTAAAGACGACGAGCAGCCTGTCCCTGAGCCGCTCTATCCTTGAGTAGCTTTCGCCGTGAAGAGCCGCTTCCATGTTGGATATAAGCTGCGCTATGAAGTTGCCCCTGTTGGAGCCCTTCAGCCATAGCTCGCCGAACCTGACATCGGCGAATTCATACCTTCTCTGCTTCATCTGCAAACCTCTGCAAACCTATAAAATTATTGCATGGCAAACGATTATAGCCATTTCTGGGCAATACTTTCGGGAGAACGTTGGTAAGCATGAAATTAATAGACAACATGAAGACGCTTGTGGAGAATTCCAAGAGAGTCATGAACGTGAGCTACAGGCCCACAGAGCAGGAATTCAAGAAGAGCGCCAAGGTAATAATACTGGGCATACTTATAATAGGAGTGCTCGGACTGATAATAGCAATAATAATATCCCTGATAGTCACGGGATCGCTCGCGCTTATCTGAGGATGGTTGGTATGGAGCTGGAGCTCGACTACGACATGAGCGCGCAGGATAACGCTAACTTTTATTACACCAAGGCCAAGAAGCTGCTGCAGAAGAAGGAAGGCGCGTCAAAGGCGGTTGATGAGATGAAGGAGAGGCTTGCCGCGGCAAAGAATTCAGAGCCAGCCGCAATGAAGAGGATAGTGGTGAAGCGCAGGCTCGAGTGGTACGAGAAGTTCAACTGGTTCTTCACAAGCGGCGGCAAGCTTGTCATAGGCGGAAGGGACGCGCAGCAGAACGAGATGGTGAATTCCAGGCACTTCGAGAGCGGAGACCTTTTCTTCCATGCCGACGTGCACGGCGCATCAGTCACAGTGATGAAGGATGGCGAAAGCTCAGGCAAAGCAGACAGGGAGGAAGCCGCGCAGTTCGCTGCCTCGTTCTCGAGGGGCTGGCAGGAAGGGCTCAGGAGCGTCGACGTCTACTGCATGAGGAGGGAGCAGGTGAGCAAATCAACGGAGAAGGGGTCGCTTGGCACTGGCAGCTTCCTTCTCAGCGGAGAGAGGGAGTGGTACAGAAACGTGCCGCTCCTGCTCTTGTGCTTCGTCAAGGAAAGCGTCTTCAACATCGTGCCGGAAAGGGCGGCAGCATCGCTCGAACTGCCCAGTACAAAGGTGCTGCGCCTTGCGCAGGGAGACAAGAAGAAATCCGACGCAGCCAAGCTGATATCAAGGCTTCTGGAGTACGATGACGTTGACTACATAATGCAGCACATGCCGAATGGAAACTTTAATATAACTGAATAACAGATGTATTGCTGTATAAGGTGTTTAGATTGGGAATGACGAGGGGCGCAGAGGACATCGAGGTCGACCTTGAAAAGGCGAAGGAGATGGTCGGTAGAAACATCTCCAAGTTCGTATGGCTCGGCAGGGAGACAGGTTTTGAGCTGCACGAGATATTCAAGACTTCGCCGGAGAACGTGATAAGCATGGATCCGGAGGAATTGCTAGAAATGAGCCCTGAAGAGAGAAAGAGGCTTGAGGGCCACATACTGGTATGCTACCATGGCAACACCTCCAAGGCTCTGGCAAACATACTCAAGAAGAGCGGCAGCGTCAACACATACAGCCTCAAGGGAGGCATAACTGCCATAACCGGCGAGTTCTGAAAACGAGAAAATCAGCTTCCCTTATTGCAATATGCCTATTAGCATGAGCGATCTTTGCCAGCGCAGCAGCAAAGAAGCAGAGGAATCAGGGCCTGAAACACCTTTAGTATAATGGCCCGTCCAGGTCTGAGTATGGCTCTTTGCTGTAGGACACTTCAGGTTCGTCTGAGCTGCTTCTCAGCGAAACGCGCCTGAATGCATCGCGTGGCGCTTCATTCTCTTTGACATCCTCATAAACAGTGACTTCCGGCTCCTGCATGGAAGGAGTCACTGTGCGCTTCTCATTCGGCTCGCATGATTTTTCCATAAGAATCAGGCATCCTTTGCAGAACGAGATATTTATGCATTTTTGAGGACTCCGTTAAAACAAGAATTTGCAGGGAGAGAGATTTGAACTCTCGAACCCCTAAGGGAACAGGCCCTGAACCTGTCGCATTTGACCGAGCTTTGCTATCCCTGCACGGCAAGTATATTTCAGAAAAAAGCTTATATATCAATGCTTCTGGCGCTTCTTCCCTACGAGGAAGTATGCCGCTATGCCTACCACGATTATTATCACAAGGATTATTATCGCGACGTACAGTATCGGGAATGGCAGCGGCTTGGCCGAGTCTATCGTTACTATCTTAGCGACTCCAGCAGTAAGTAGTGCTGAAGTGGGCCCGGAAGCGCTGTTGTTCGTTACCTCCACAGCCTGCCATATTCCAACCCATGAGAGGCCAGGCTTGTCCTTCGCAGCGATAGACACCTTTATGGTAACGTTGAGCTGCGAATGAGGGCTTATCGTCCCATTCATTGGGACAGAGGTGACTACAGGAGTGGTCTCATTGACTATCGGCTTTAGCGATGGAAGTATGACCCTGAAGTTGATGGGCGTGCTTCCAGAATTGACAAGTATGACGTTTGCTGAAGAAGTGCTCCCAGCCGGCACCACTATGGTGGGCTGGCCAGCCACCTCACCCAGCTGGGCAGAGGCAGTAGCTGTAAAAAATACGAGTAAAAACAAACCGACAGCTACGATCGTTGCTTTGCCATGCATCTACTTCCCTTATGTGTTATGGACCTCAGCAGCTGTTCTCTACGTAGATTATCTGGTTGTACTGGCCAGCTGTCTGCGCAGGCGGTATTGCAAGCCCGAAGTATATCGGCACGTTCGTAGATTGAGTTTGGAACGATGGTGCAGGCACACTTATGCCATTCGCAGTCTCAGGAGCCGTAGTAAGGTAATTTCCATCACCGAAAGCCGAAGCCCATGGCGTGTTGTACGTGTTCGAGTACGTTGTGTTGCTTGCGCCGAATCCTGTTATAGTGTTGCTTATATCATTCCACGTTGTAGCTTGAAATATGACGTTAGCAGCTACGTTGCCTCCATTGTCTATGTCAAGCACGTTCTGAGTTGTTGGGGTATTCTGTGTAGGGAACAGGCTTCCGAAGTCTATTGAATTGACTGAGAGGTCTATGTAGCATACCGCTTCTACGTTCGCTGTAGCGACCACGTTTGTGGTAGTTGAATTAGCAACTGCGAAAGGAAGGTATGCTCTCATACCAAGGATAAAGATAGTAACTGCGGCCACGGCCACAAGTATCCCGACATTAAACAGATTGCCTTTGAGGTTTTGCATAGAAACCACTCGCAACTATTTTGCAATATATATTTAAAAGCCTTTCTAAAACGGCGATTTGCGGAAAATTGCAACAT
>JAMCZI010000007.1 GCA_023485545.1 Candidatus Martarchaeota archaeon | reverse complement strand
TCCTGAAAAGCTGGCTCGGAGTGCAGCCCAACTACATAGCGCCAGAAGGCTCCGCCGCAATATTGTATTCCAAGAATCCAAGCGCTGCGATGGATAGCGCCGCGAAGAAGCTCTCAAAGTGGTTCGAAGTGAAGACTGTTCATGGAGGCGCCCTGGAATCGTTTGACAGCATAAGCCAGGCGAAAGCCGTAGAACTGATGAGGCTCCAAAAGGCCGGGCTCGTCGTGACTGAGGGTTCGGACATGGGATTCGATTATATTGTCAGGAGGGGTGCAGCAGACCTCAATGTGCCGCTGGTGCTCAACGGGCGGCTCGGCTTGGCCTTGGCGGCTGCGATGGAGCGCAATGGTTTTGGTACAGAAAAGCTTGAATGCTTGGAGATGAGTGAATATTGGTAACAAGCCGCGCTGCACAATCCCTATAAACCCTTCACGAGAATTTCAATCATGGCGTTGCTTAAGGACGGTATCCGAATAGCTTCTTTCTGCTCTGGTCCAGTGTCTGGAAGAAAAAGGACTCCGCTCTTCTGCGTTATAACTAGAAAAGACACCATAGAAGGGATGCTCTCGTCTGACGTAGAAGTAGATGGATTCGACGGCGAGAAGAAAATCCTGCACACGCTGAGGAGGTCAAGGTTTTCGGGGCAGGTTGGGCTGATAGCGCTTAACGGAGTGGCGCTTGCCGGCCTCAATGTTGTAGACATTGCAAAACTTTCCAAAATCATTGGGATCACAGTAATTGCAGTGACGAGGAAGGCGCCAAGCAGAAGCATGATGGAGGATGCGATACGCAAGCACTGCAAAAGCGACGCGAATGCTGCCGAGGCGAAGATCATGGCGCTCCGCTCTGCAGGGACGTTTCACAAAGCGGAGGGATTCTATGTATGCTCCAGCGCACCAGTTAACGAGATAAAGCGGCTTGTTGTGCCGGCTGCAGCTGGCCTAAGGATAGCTCATATGGCGGCGAGAGCATGCAGCACTGGCGAATCAGCTGGAAGGCTGTGAGCTGCAGCGGAAACAAGAAATGTTTAATTATCCGAGGATACTACGCTTCCGATTTTGCAAACCTGGCGCCCAGATTGGGCCTGGAGAATCTCGCTGTTTTATTTTGTTATGTGGACTCCGCGGGATTTTCATGCACGTAGGTGCAATTTGAACCCGCAACCTCCTGCATGCCATGCAGGCGCGCTACCGTTGCGCTAGGAGCCCAGAAAAAGCGTCAAGCGGGGGAAACAAATATTATGTTCCCTCCCCTGAGCAGTATGGTGCCGAGCTTGGTCTTAAGCTCGCCGTCGATTATCTCTTCTGCATCGTCCAAAACTATGTTCATGTGTGCGTCGAACGAGGTTATCCTACCACGTATGTTCATGTTGCTCTTCAGCCTTACCAGCACCTTCTGGCCGATAACCTTGTTCAGCAGGTCGAATGGTCTCTCTTGCGGCATCTTATCACTTCTTGCTCAAAACAAACTTCAAATCAAATACAGGCTAAACCTTTATAATGCTAAGCCTTCGCCTTTATCTTTTCTAGGTCCTCCTTCTTTATGGCGAGCTTGACCCTGCCAGTGCCGACGGTAACCTGCTTCCCTATCATTATGTTCTCCGCGACACCTGTTAGCATGTCCTTCTTCCCGAACACGCTCGCATTGACAAGGTGCTTCACGGTCTCCTCGTACGCAGCCCTCGCAAGAACAGATCCCTTTTCTCCGGCTATGCCGTGCCTGCCGACGCTCTTTATGCCGCCTGTCAGCGTCATCGCATCAGCAAGCAGCCCGAGGTGCCTCGACTCCACCTCGATATCCTCATCTGAGAAAGTCTTTATCAGCTCGTTGAGTATCGCGTTCCTCGCAGCCTCTATGCCGAATGCATTATACACAGCGAACGGGTCGTTGCAGGTGAGCGCCGACTTGTCTATCATTTCGACGTCAAGTATTCCGAGTATGTTGTTGCCGCTCGAAACCAGGTAGAAGGAATTGTCCGACTGGTCCTGCAGTATCTGCACCTTATCCGCGCCAGGTATGCCAGCTACCAGCGAGTTCCTTATATGGACGAATATGGTCCTTACGGATTTTATGTCGCGCTCCTTCTTTGACTTTATGCGCACGTGTATGGTAGAGCCTTCCAGCTCAACCTCAAGCGAATCGTTTGAGGCGATCTTGTTTGAGACAGATTTTGGCGTGAGCTCGTAGGAGTCGAGCTTCGACTTGTTCAGGAACAGGTGCATCTTCCCTGTCTTGAGCTCCTCGCTGAAGCCGCTCAGTAGGTCCTTGACGAACACCTCCTCTATCCGCCTCTTCGCCTTGTTTGCGTTCTCGTAGCTCATCTTGTACTGCTTCTGCAGCCTTATCATCATCATTGGCGTCTTTGGCCTCCTCCTTGCGTCGACTATTTCTATGAGGCGCGGCAGCCCCGAGTTCCTGACCACTGACGCTATTCCTGCCTGGTGGAACGCCTTGAGAACCATCTGTGTTCCAGGCTCCCCTATCGACTGCGCTGCTATCACTCCGACAGCCTCGCCCGGTGCAATCTGGTATTTTTTGTCTATTGCCATTAATGTCACTCCTTTGCTATCGACTCCATCATCGGATCCATTCCGTCGCCGCCGTATATCGTCTGCACTATCTTGCCGGATGCGTCCCTCACGCTCAGGTCGTTCTCGACGTAGAAGTCCTGGAGGGCGTTTATAAGCCTGCGCTGCAGGTAGCCGCTCACTGCGGTAATCAGTGACTTGCTCATCGCCGAATCTCTGGATCCCATCGCGTGTATTATGTATTCTACCGGATTGAGCCCGCCCAGGAACGATGACGCCACGAATCCCAGGGCCAACGGGTCCTTCTGGTTGACGTGCAGGTACGGAAGCACCCTTCCGGAGTAGCCGCGCTTTGCGCGCTCTCCCCTGACCGACTGCTCTCCCACCAGCATGCTTGTCTGGACGTAGTTGAGTATGTTGCCCCTCGCCTTTATTGTGGACATAAGCATTGCGTTGTTGCTTATCGGGACGTTCTTCTTTATCACAGACTCTGCTATGGACCTCGCTATGTTAAGCTCTGCAAATACTTCTGCCTCGTAAGTCTGCTTGGCGGTCATGCCAGGAAGAGGCTGCAGCTTCTTCTCCCTGTATGCGTTCGTAAGGGTCGCCACCTTTGCAGTTACCTCGTTTATTATGTTCTCGCGCTCCTTGTTCAGCTTGTCGGAATTGTAGTAGTCCCTCAGGCTTATTGATATGCCCGATATGTATGCAACTGCAAGGGAAAGCTTTGATGCGTTGAGTATGAACTTTCTTACCTCGTCAGGGCCGTACTTGTCGTATATGAGCAGCGTCAGGTCTGCCCTGCCTATGCCGACCATGGTGTTGTCGACTACCCCAGAAACGAGTTCGCCGTCCTTTATCACGACGTCGCCCAGCTTGCTCTTCTGCGCGAAGTCAAGCCCCTTTGGCAGTATCATTGAGAATATCGCCCTTCCATGGTACCTACCGTCCTTCTCCTGCTTCTTTGGAAATTCGTATACTCCGACATTTGCGAGCATGCTTGCCGCCTGCTCTTTTGTGAAATATGCGTCGTCGTTCGTAAGCAGATAAAGCCCAGCAAGCTGGTCCTCCTGCTGCACCCCTATCGGAGTGCCGGTTCTTGCCGAAGGAAGCAGCAGGCTTGGCTTCATGAGGTACCTCGCCTCTGCCTGCGCCTCAAGCGTCTGCGGCACGTGGAGGTTCATCTCGTCCCCGTCGAAGTCGGCGTTGTACGGGAAGGTTATGCTCACATTGATGCGCATCGTCCTTCCTGGAAGGACCTTGATCTCGTGCGCCATGATAGAAACCCTGTGAAGCGTGGGCTGCCTGTTGAACAGCGCTATGTCACCATCGACGAGCTGCCTTTCCAGTATGCAGCCAGGAACGAGCTGCTCAAGGAGCTCCTTCCTTGTAGCTTCAGTTGCCCTCTTCCTCATCCCGTCCTTCATTATCATGTTTATGACCATCGGATAGCTCTCGCTCTCCAGAAGCTTCTTCGCTGCTTCGAGGTTCCATTGTGTCACGTAGAACGGGACAGTGAGGTTCTCAGCTATCTTTGGCGGAACTCCGACCTGGTCTATGCTCAGGTATCCGTCAGGTGATATGACAGTTCTCGCTGAGAAGTTCACCCTCTTTCCGGAAAGGTTGTACCTGACCCTTCCCTCCTTGCCCTTCAGCCTCTGTGCAAGCGTCTTGAGCGGCCTCGTGCTCCTGTGCCTTGATACTGGGACTCCAGGAGTCTCGTTGTTGAAATACGTTGTTATCTGGTACTGCAGCAGCTCCCACAGGTCGTCTATTATGATCTGCGGCGCTCCGGCATCTATGTCCTGCTCAAGCCTCTGGTTGGTCCTTATTATGTCTACCAGCTTGTGCGTCAGGTCGTCCTCGCTCCTGTCCCCTGTTTCAAGGGTTATTGAGGGGCGAACGTTTACCGGGGGGACGAGCAGCGTCGTTATGACAAACCATTCAGGCCTTGTAGCCTTCGGGTCTATGCCTATCAGTGTCAGGTCCTCATCGCTTATCTTCTCCATCCAGTCCCTTATGGCGTCTGGCCTCAGCTTTTCGTTCCCTATCGAGAAGAACGTGGGGCGCTCGAGCTTTATCTTCCTCTGCTCTGTGCCGCAGTACGGGCACTTCTTCACATTCTTTAGCCTCTTAAGCATGCTGTCCTTGACGCTGCTGTCCGACTGGGTCTCGCCGAGCGAAACGTCAGGGTTGTCGAGAAGCGCCTCCTCAATGTCCGCGTTGAGCTCTGTGAGCTGCTTCTCGTTTATGAGAAGCCTGTGGCAGGATTCGCACGTTACCTGAAGCAGCATGTAAAGAGTCTTGGCGAACTCAGGATGTATTGTAGGCCTGACCAGCTCTATGTGGCCGAAGTGTCCCGGGCAGGACTTGGCCCTGCCGCCGCATGTCTTGCACTTCAGGCCGGGGTCTATGACGCCAAGCCTCTGATCGATAAGGCCCCCGTCTATTGGATAGCCGTCGTCATTGTACGTATCTGGAACTATAAGCTTGGCTACGCTCATCTTCTTTATCGATTCTGGGGATATAGTCGTGAACCTTATATAATCGATCATTTCCGCGTGCATGTTAATTCACCAAACGTCAACCCTTCAGCCTTATCCTTGGCAATATGTGCATAGACTTTATCTCGTCAAGGAGCACCTTGAACGCGTAGCTTATCTCCACATTCTTGAGCGATGTGCTGCCGCATGTCAGGCATACCGGAGTATTCTTTATGTAGTCGTAGTAGCCTATGTCGCCGCAGTTTGTGCATACCCATATGTCCGCCTTGTCGCTCTGGTCGAGCATACGCTCCTTGAGCAGCAGGCTTGCTCCGTGCCCTACCAGCGCATCCCTTTCCATCTCTCCGAACCTGAGGCCTCCGCGCCTCGGCTTGCCCTCTGTCGGCTGGTGCGTGAGTATCTGGACAGGGCCCCTGCTCCTGACCTGTATCTTTGTGCTCACCATGTGCACAAGCTTGTTGTAGTATACCACTCCAGTAAATATCTCAGCGTTGAAGCGCTCTCCAGTGCGGCCATCGCGGAACGTCTCGTCGCCGAACTTCTTGAAGCCGTACTGCTCGAGTATCGAGTTGTACTCGTCGGTGCGCGATATGCCGTCCTTCTCGAACGCTGTTCCGTCCAAGCGCTTGCCGGACAGTGCGCCGGCCTTGGCGCCTATAGTCTCAAGCATGTGGCCAAGCGTCATTCTGCCCGGAATGCTGTGCGGGTTTAGGAGTACGTCGGGAATTATGCCCTGCTCAGTAAACGGCATCTCGTCCTGGTTGACTATGAGCCCTATGACACCCTTCTGCGCGTTCCTGCTCGCGAACTTGTCCCCTATCTCCGGAATCTTTATGCTGCGCACCCTGACCTTCACCACCTTTGTTGCGCCAGTGGTCTCGCTGAGCATGACGCTGTCGACTGTCCCCTCCTCTCCGGACCTGAGCGTTATCGAGCTATCCCTGGCCTTTTCTTCCATTACTCCGAAGCTTGTCTGCTCCTCCAGGAACCTTGGCGGCGATGTCTTGCCTATCAGCACCTCTCCCTCCGATATGTCCAGGCCGGGCTCTATTATGCCGTCCTCGCCGAGCTTTGCATATGCGTGCTCGCCGAGATAGTTGTCAGCGGTAGGCGGTGGCACCTTGAAGTGGTCCTGCTGGCCTCCGGGATACCTCCTCTCCTCATCCGGATAAGCCCTGTAGAACACGCTCCTCCCAAGGCCGCGGTCTATCGCAGCCCTGTTGAACACTATCGCGTCTGCCATATTGTAGCCGAAGTATGTTGATGTCGCTATGATGAAGTTCTGTCCTGCAGGGTGGTTTGAAAGGCCCAGCTCCCTGTATGTTATGCTGTCTATCATAGGCAGCTGCGGGTAGTAGAGCATGTAAGCCCTTGCATCGTACCTGCTGTTGAAGTTTATCGAAAAAAGCCCCTGGCTCTGCTTTATGAACTGCATTGCCATCGGGTGCCTTCCCATGCTGTTGTGCTCCGGATATATGCTCGCGTTTGCAGTGAGCCCAAGGTTTGAAAGAGGATCAATCTCAAGATGCGTAGTCTTCCTTGTTATTTCTGATTCATTGACAGCTGCAAGTATGTTCTCCTCCTCTTCCGCGTCAAGATACTCTATGACCCCATTCCTCCTGAGGTAGTCGAAATCTATCTGCTTAGACTTGAGCTTCTCCTGGAGCTCCTTTGTGTACTTGCTCACGCCGCTCTCAACTATTATATAGGGCTTCCTGACTCTCCCCCTGTCTGCGCGTATGTGGACCTCGGCAAGCTTCTTGTGGTAGCTTACGTTGACCTCTCCGGATATGATTCCGGAGCGCCTGTTTGCCCTGACCTCATTGGCGAATGCCTTGCCGTCGCTCACGGAGCCTATGAACCTCCCGTCAAGATAAACCTTGCACTTTGATCTAGACTTTTTTTCTTCCAGAGAATCACCAGTTATTGCTTCTCCCTCTCCACACGGTCCTTAGAATCCATGTCGCCAAGGGTATCAAGCTTCTTTATTAGGGTTTCCTGATCAGCACCGACAGTCACCTTCGCCATCACTGCGAGGTACCTTGTCAAGCCCACGACAACGCCCTCTGGCGTCTCTGTCGGGCAGAGCTTGCCTATGTGCGTGCCATGGACGTCTCTGGCCCTCAGGTGCGGGTGCTTCTTCGCCAGCGGGGACTTTACCCTCCTCAGATGTGCGAGCGTGCTTAGTATGTTTGTCCTTTCCAGGACTTCTGACACGCCAGTCTGCCCTGCCGGCCATGAGCCGGTTCCCATCGAGTAAAGTATCTTCTCGGTAAGCGTATCCGGGTTTATGTTTGTCCTCACGTTGAGCCTCCTTCCCCTTGCAGTTGTGCGCTCCACGTGGTACTTTATGTCCTTGATGAAAAACCTGAACGAGTTGTTGAACAGCTCCTCCATGAGGTCGCCTGCGAGCTTGACACGCTTGTTGCCGTAGTGGTCCTTGTCGTCCGGCTTAGCATAGCCGTATGCCACCATCGATGAGCGCTCGGCCATCCTAAGAAGATACATGCCCTTCTCCTTCCTTGACTTTGGAGTCACGCCTATGTGCGGCAGTATGTACGTGTCGAGCTGCGTCTCTGCCCTCTTCTGCTGGTAGGCTTTTGCCTGGCTTGGCGCAGAGAGCCTTCCGAGCTCCATTATCGCCTCTGCTGGAGACATGTCCGCAGCCTTGCTCACCGCGAGGTTTAGCAGCATGTCGTTCTTGACATCCTCGTTGTCGAACTTAAGCATGTCCTCCTTTGTAAGCCCCAGCGCCCTCACTATCATGGCAAGCTCCAGGCCCTTTGACACTGTTGGGAAGTTTACTGTGAATATTCCGTACTCGTTCCTCTCGACGCTGCACCTCGCCCTGAAACTTGTTGTCGTCGAAAACACCTTGCTCACGGTTGTGTTGCCCTCCTTTGTCGCCATAAGCTTGTTGGGCGCCAGGTCCTCGATTCCTACGAGCACCCTCTCCGTGCCTTTTATTATGAAATAGCCTCCGGGATCGTCAGGATCCTCATCCTCGCTAAGAAGCTGCTCCCTTGTCATGTTGCGCGTGTAGCACAGCTCGCTCTTTACCATGACCGGAAGATCGCCCACGTAAGCCTCTCCAGTGTTGTTCGATTTCTCTATTCCTGCTATGACAGGCACATACGTTATGTACATCGGTGCGGCGTATGTGAGGTTTCTTGATATGGCCTCATGCGGGAGTATGCTCCTGGTCGAGCTGTCGGACTCTATCACCTTCGGCATCTCCAGCCTTATGCCCTTGAACTTTATAGCGAAATTTGCCACGTCCGGCTCTATGGTATTCTGGTTCTCGACTATCTTGTTGAGCCCCATGTGTATGAAACGGTTGTAGCTGTCTATCTGCTGCTGCACCATAGAAACAGATTCAAGGTAGGATTCATATATTTCGTGCGAATGTGACATGCTTACCACTCTATCTAATCCAGTACAAGGCCTTAGCCTTTTACTACATGCCTGTAGTATGTGTACTTGCCGTTGCCGTCGTCCCGCTCTATTGCCACGATGTCATTGGGCTTGGCACCCAGAGAAACCGCCTGTGGGTCTGTGGCAAGCATTTTTGGAAAACTGCTCCTGTGTACCTTGTATTTCTCCTCAACTTTCTTAGCCTCGGCTTCGCTAAGCAGTTTATGTGGCGGAATCAGATTATAATTTGCGGGCAAAAGTACACCTAAAAGACACTACTTTGGCTACTTCTACTGGATTGGCTATAATATATGAAAGGAAAGGAATAAATAACTTTGTTGCATGCCGCGAAACGCTGCTATTGCGCGTAAGCAGCAAAACCGCTATATTCTTTGCCTGCAATCCCTTATGTGCGGCTGCCGCTTGGCCGCACGCTTATCAATGAACGCCAAAATAATGACAGCTATAATTGTAATGGCTATAGCAGCGCTTGTCGCAGCGCTTGCGCTGGCATCCTTTGCGTCTACGCGCGGCAACTCAGGAGGCGCGGCGGCACCCAGCCTGAAAGGCATCAACGTATCCTACGTAGATAGTGTCACGGGATGGAACTACACCGTATTATCATCGTCCAACACCTCCGATTTCGGGCCTCAGCTGAAAGCCGAAGGCTATATGGATATGTACGAAACGGAGTTCATCGCTGGCTATTTCAATTACTCAGGAACCTATCCGGATACGATAACGCTGGTGGTATACAGGATGAGAAATTCCTCCTCTGCTGCTGCAGCTGAAACGAACCTGCTAAGCAGCGTGAACATAAACAGCAACTTGGTAAGCTACAATTACACTTTTTTTGAGGGCAATAAGCCGAAAACAGTAAAGATATACGAAATATATGCGGTGGAAGCGGAAAACATTACCAACGTGACACATTCGGACATACCAGTATACCAGGAATCTGCAGTATTTTTTGAGGGCAATACTATAGGCTCAGTGACATCCAATGGAGGAAGGTCGGTTGACAGCAACGTGTCTGCCGTGATTGCAGAAAAGCTTGCAGGGATACTTGCAGCAGGAGCATCATCCCAGAATTGACCGCACGATTATGCAATCGCGCCTTAAGAAACAAATATATATAACTTGATTAGTATGGTAGTTTAATGGTAAACGCAAATTATGTAGAGCATGTGGACATGTCGATACGCCCGGATAAAAAGCTCCAGTCAGCCATGGAATACCTTATAACTTACTCGTGGGCTCTTCTTATCATTGCTGTAGTAGTAGTGCTCCTTTATCTTTACATCGCGGTGCCGAACAGGGTTGTCCCGTCCTCTTGCGTCTTCGTCACGGGGGCGCAGTGCATCGACATTGTCGTAGGAACTAACATAACGACGCATGCTACCAAACTGGCGCTATTCCTTGTCAACACGCAAACATCTCCAATACTGAAGCCAACGCTGTTCGCGTCCTTCTCGGGGCAGAACACAAGCGAATACAGCTGCGGCCCGAGCTACGTGCTCTCGGGCGGCGCAGTAATCTGCATAATAAACGTGCCCAGGAACACCACTCTTGGACAGTTCCTTACTGGAAGCCTTTATCTGAAGGCGAACTACTGCGGCCTTGTGCCAGTTTCAGCACCAATTAGTGCGTGCGCCTCAACGCCAAGGCAGACGTACCTTGGGACGTTCACTGCGCATGCGGAGCCGCTGATACAGCCCAATGAGACGATATCGCTCGCAGTGCAGAACTCGACTCAAGCGGCTGACGGGTCGCTAGACCCCCTTTATGCGACGGTGAAGCTGCTGGGTTATCCAGTCAGCGGCGCGACTGTCAACTTCACGCTCAACAATACCCTTAATGGAAACGCCACGATAGCGCCAAATCCCTCTGCAAGCAACGGCAGAGGGGTCGCGGAAACGTACGCTTCGAGCAGGAAAGTCGGGAAGGTCAGCGCCACTGCCACATTCGCCAACGCGACGAGCAATTCAGTCAACATAACCTTCGTGCCGTATGTGCGCATAAGGTTCAGCCTTCCCCCGACTCTGGGATCGTCGACCTCGCAGGTCGTCATAGTCGACGGAGTAAGGTATACATATTCATCGCTGCCGCCGCAGTTCAACTGGACGATAAACTCGACGCACACCTACAACTTCACCCCTATAATCCCCAACGGATATCTCTCCAGGGACGTGTTCGACAACGTGTCATACTACAACCTGACGTTCATCAACGAGAACGGCACGGTATACGCATCAAAATCTGGGATAATAACACCGACATACACACAGCAGTACCACTTCTACGGATTTGCCAACCCGCCAATAGGCGGCTCCGTAACCCCGAGCAACTCGTGGAACGATGCAGGTACAAGCATAACTGTGACTGAGACTCCTTCAGTGCTGTGGTACTTCAAGAACTGGACGTGCACTGGTGCAGGATGCTACGCAGGTGCGCAAAACCCCTCAATCAGCGTCACGCTCAACAACCCGATAAATGAGACCGCCAACTTCTACTCGACGACATCCACCACGACTTCCACAACCACGTCCACAACAACATCAACAACCACATCGACCACAACATCAACAACCACATCGACTACAACAACATCAACAACCACATCGACTACGACATCAACAACCACATCGACTACCACGACGTCGACCACAACTTCGACGACGACAACATCCACAACAACATCAACCACGACATCAACGACAACATCCACAACAACATCAACCACGACGTCGACCACCATAATATACAGCTATATCGCTTGTGTGGGCGGGAGCAACGAATCAAATCGGTTCTCCAACGCAGTTTTCGTGACAAATGTTACTAAGGGCTACAGAGGGGTCTGGTCCCGCGGCTCTAACTATCCTATAGAGATAACCGATGAGGCCTGTGCGGTGGCATATGCATCATCCGGGCCGTATATCTACTGTATGGGCGGGTACGGAAACTTCAGTGGTAACTTTTATGATACAAACTACACTGCCGCAGCGCCTCTAGGAGCGGACAACGTTGGCAGCTGGGTGACTCAGCCGAAACCACCCTCTGATTTCGGCGTCGGCATAACTTTCCCATCATGCTTCTCCGGGTCATCCACGTATACAGGGACAGAGATATTCTGCGTCGGCGGCTGGAACCAGAATGCTGGCGCAACAACTGATGGCACAGTGTATGCTTCAGTTGATACTTCAACCGGTGCCTTGAATGGCTGGAACTATTCCACCGCAGACAGTCCGCAGGGTCCTGACTCAAGCGTGGGCCAGCAAAGGTGCACATTCTACAACACGAGCAATGTAGGGCTGCCGTATGTATACTGCGTAAACGGCGTGCAGCCCAACTGGGATGGCATATCCTTCAACAACGTGGCAGAGAGCTATGGCACTTATGCCGAGGTACAGTCAAACGGCGCATTAGGCGGCTGGAACAGTACTGGCGGTTACCTCGGTGCGCCAGTTCCTGGCGAAGAAAGCTCACTGACATGCAGCGGTGCATCAACCGGGCAGTACGGTGCAGCTTTCGCTGCATGCACGTCATACAACGGAGAGTTCTACTGCGCGGGAGGACAGGCGGGAAACAACGGAAACGACGGCCTGACAAATGCCGGATGCGATGCAAATGACCAGAGCACTACACAGGTTGCTCAGTCAGGATTCGGTTCTTACAACGGTGCATACTACGTACCATCCATGTCCTGGTCCGGCTCTTCGAACAACCTGCCTATATCTCTACAAAGGACCGCATGCGTCGTCGCGATAGCAAACTCATCAACGCCTACGCTGTTCTGCATAGGCGGATTCGTTGGCACAGGGCAGAATAAGACCACAGGAGGTGTGTACAGCGCCCCGATATCCAGCGCCACTGTTGGCTCCTGGGCATCAAACAACGCAACAAGAGGAGGCTACTGGGGCTATGGCACTAACGACAATGCAGATAGGCAGGTAGATTCAGAAGCCTGCGTCTCGTACACTATAACTACAAGTATAGCATCTAGCGGCGGTGGCGGCTCTGATGGCGGTGGAGGGTCTGTATACGGGTATGCAAGGATACTGCTGCCAAACAAGGCAACCGTAAATGCGAGCTCTGTTAAGCCAGGCGACACATTGGCAAGCTACAACTTCCTTACTGGGAAGGTCTCCCCATCCACTGTGGTATACGTCACGAAAACGAAGGTGAACGACAAGTACGTGATAAACGGCAACCTCAGCATCGATGCCGACGAGGTCATACTGCTCAACGGAACGTGGCAGAGGGCATTCATGGCAAAGGTGGGCGACACGCTGTTCAATCCGCTCAGCAACAGCAGCATAGCAATAAAGTCGATAAACATAACGAAAGAGGACAACGCGACTGTTTACGACTTCTACATGTCGCCGAACAACAACTTTATAGCGAACGGCTACCTTATAGATATAAAGATCTCAGCGCAGACGTATCCTGGCTCGCCGCTAGTAAGGCTCGTGAACGGCACAGAAGCTAGTGTTGCAACTCTGAAGCCAGGGGAAGGCATACAGGGGTATAACGGCTCTAAGTACATTGTGGAGAGCGCAAACCCATACATAGCAGACTCAGAGTATGTCATAAACGGCGATATGTACCTGTATCCAGGGCAAACGGTAATTACCTCGAATTCGACCGAGCTTGTCCAGGACGTGAAGATCGGGCAGTCCATATTCAACCCAGGGTCTGGACAGATGTCCATAGTCTCAAAAATAAACATAATTAAGGGAGTATTCCTGGCGTACAACTTGAGCTATGCCAGAGCGAACTGACTCCCTTACCTTGAAGGCGCCGCGCATGGAAGACTACAATAATGATGTAAAAGGCAATGCGATGCCAGCCGCTGGAACTCCTGCACAGGGAGCAGCATGGCAGCAAAACGCAGCATCGCTCCCTATAGAAAGCCCACACTCCGAAGGCAAGCAGTTCTTCAAATACCTCCTGTCTGTCATGATCATAGCCATAATAGCTCTCTCAATTCTTGTTGTGTACGTTCATGTCCCCAATGCAGTAAAGCCGGCCCAAACTATAACGGCATCCACTACCACTCCCGTGCAACTGCCTTCCAGCGCATTCAACCTTACAGCGTCTGACGCGCTCTACGGCCTTCCGCGCAATGTGCCCTACATGCCCGTGCAGATAAATATATGGACAAAGGTCAACGGCACAAACTACACAGAGAAGACAATAAACTATGCGCTAAATTTCACCTTTCCAGTAATTGCAAACTCCATAATAGTGCCGCTCAACGCCTCAATTGGCATACCTGCAGGCTTCTCAAACTTCTCCGCGCCTGTATCATCTCAAGTTACCGTATTCACGTTTAGAAACGACACCGCTGCAGAAATCTTCTATATAGAAAGCAAGCTTGCGAAGTACCGCAAAATTAACGGCAGCATATACCAGACACCATACGGGCTGATTACCAACGCTTCCAATCCGTCTGCGTTGGCCATGAGGGCCAATTTCAACGAAAGCAACACATCCCAGTACGCCTCGTTCGTATTCACTATGGAGCCTTTCTACAGCACCACGATACTCGCAAAGCGTTTTATTCTTGACAGGAATTTCATAATATACGTTACACAGGTGGGGGTAAATGGAAAGTACAAACTGGGCTACCTTTATAATTCATCAAACAACATGCTCAGCGTGCTCAACGGCTACGAATAGCGCCAGCGACAAACTTCAGGACTCAATTGCAGCCTCTGTGCCACAAAGGTGACCAAATTGGAGAAAAAGCAAAGCAAGTCATCATACTACGCGCTCTACCTCTCGCTCTCAGTCATAATAATTGCAGTCATGGTCTTCATTGCATTGTCAGCATCAGGAGGCAGAATCGCTGGCAAAGCTGGAGGCATACCAAAAGCATACTCCGGCAACCTGAATCTTTCCATTATTAATTCAATAACGGGAAGCACAGGATACCAAACAGCGAACGTATCCATGTACAACATAGGCAACTCCTCAGATCCTGTGTACCAGTCAACATCGCTATTCTTTTATGCAAACTACTCCAACTCCACTGCGGCCATGCCAATGCTGCCGCAATCGATAGCTTCAATAATAATATACGAAAAGAGCAGCGCCGCCGCATATAATGCCCTGATAGGTGTACTTTTCGGGACCAGGCCATTGGGGTCGACAGGCGGCTACATACAGAATAGTTCCTCAAGCTTGGAGAATTCAGCGTACACGTACAATATCAACGGCACAAATGTGACCTTCTACAACATATACCTGAACACAAACTCTAGTGGCCTGCCGCTGTACAGAAATACTACGATATCACCCCCTGTGTACCAGTATGAGACAGCTTTCCAATACGGCAAATATGTCGGCGTAACGCTATCAACGTCACCAAAACCCCTGCCTAACGGCCAAAAGATCAGCCTCAAGCTGTCCGAGTCTCTTGCAGCAATCCTGGCTCATGGGCATACCTGAAGTTAGCTGGCAGCGCGCTGATTCCACATACCCTGTTCTCTGGCCTGTTTTCATCCATTCGCCAAGGCGAAGGGCTTTCCGCTTACATTTATAAGGATATGCAGGATAAGTATATTATGGAAGGCCCAGAAAACTGGAATCCACAGCAGCAGGACCAGCCAAGCATATCATTAGGGTCATTTGATGAATCGCCCACTGCGACGGCGCCGCTTGCACTGCCTCCTCCACAACCTGCTACGATAATAAAAAAGCGCACTTACGGGAAGACCATAATCGGCGCGGTAATAGCAGTCGCAATAGCCGTGGTGCTGCTGCAGCTCGCGATCAGTAGCCACCTGCTTTCCCTACCCGGCACATACATACTAACAATTCCGGGGCAATCCCGCCCAACTACCAATGTCTCGGCACCTACATATGCAAATTATAATTTTGCGTCGCTGCTTCCATATTCAAAAGATTTCATGCTTCTGTTCAACGGCAGCTATTCGGGTACGGGAATAAAAGCCATATATGTAAAGTCATACGCGCTTCCATTCGCCCAAAACCTGACATCTCCTGCATCAAACGTGTCAGACAGCTACATTCTTGCCATACCATCAAATTTTACCGGAGTCTCATCGCCCATAGCGTTTTCCGTGTTCAGGGCAAACTTCACCAGCCCCTCAGTGGCAAAGTCGTTCTACGATACTGCCTACTCTGAGAGCAAGAACCTCACCTCCAATCTGTCAATATCCATGTCAAATTCAAGCGTAGATGGGTCGAGCGCATTCGTGGTCTCGAAGCGCGCATATTCAAACCTGAAGTTCAGCAACCTTGAATTCCTCTACAACCAGACAGTGGTCAGCATAGTCGCGTACGGCAATTACTCCGACTACAATTCGTCTTACTCCTACGCTATTGCGGGAGAGATACACAAACTTCTCTCCTAGGTGGACTTTATGCAGGTCAGAAGCATTGTCGTGGTTGCAGTGGTGCTGGTCTTGGCGATGCTTGCATCTACCTATTATGTCTTGCATATTCGGCAGCCGGCTTCCTCCAATCTCAAGAACCTGAATTACTCAGAGGTCAGTTCGCATCTCGGCAAAAACTACTCACTTCTTGACATCTCTAATTATACGAATCTGACGAGCAATCTGAAAAGCGAAGGGTACAAGTCAATTTCAGTTGCAGTGTACAGCTACGACTACTACAACTTCTCACACGACACCTTTCCCGAGACGATAACTTCTGAAGTCTACGCAATGTCGAGCACATCTGCCGCGCTCGCCGCAAAATCGAGCATGCTGAACAGCAGCAACCTTGGGCAGAACGTAACCGTATACAGATACAACTTTACGACCGCGTCAGGTAAAATCAGCGCAAGCATATACAACGTATACTCCATAGCGGTTGTGAACATATCAAACAGTACTTATGGCGATGTTCCCGTGTTCCAGGATTCCGCGATATTCTCCGAGGGCAGCACGATAGGCTCAGTGACGTCCAATGGCGGCCCGAAGATGGCGCATAACTCGTCCGTAGGGCTCGCAGAGGCGCTCTTGCTCAAGCTTGCCGGCTGAGAATTCCCATGGTCACTTCACAAGGCGGGAGAAATACTTCCGCATGTTGTCCCTGTCGCGCTCAGCGAAAATCTCCGCCTTAGGGTGCTTCACGCTTACAGCTTGCGCCATGTCTATAATATAGGGTTTTCCCTCTCCGACAAGGATGTTGTATTCGCTCAGGTCGGCGTGAACCAGCCCAGCAGCCCGCAGAAGCCCGACCTGCCTTGATACCTCTTTTTCCATTGCCGCGGCTTCATCCTCAGAGAGCTTCACGTCCTTGAGCCTGGGCCAGCTCCTCCCCTCATCGTCACCAAGGAACTCCATGGCGAGTATGTTCTTGTAGTGCATGTAAGGCTTAGGCACGTTGGCTCCTGCGTCGCGAGCCGCAACAAGGTTGCCGTATTCCTTCCTGCACCATATCTCCACAGTCTCGCTCTTCGTCTTCCCTGCGCTTGTAAATCGTGGGTCGCCCAGTATGTAATCCTGCATGGCGAAGAATGTTGATGCCTCAATCCTGAAAATCTTTACCGCTACGAATTTCCTGTCAGTGAGCATGTCGGAGCCGCCCGCTATCGCTACGAACACGTCGGATTCCTTCCCTGTTGCTATGACATGCTCTATCCCTGTTATAACCTCTTTGTTTATGAACTTGGAGAGGTTCAGCAGTGCCCTTTCGCTGAGCGCACCCTCAGATACTTTGTCGCGCTCCGACAGCATATACTCCTCCCTCCTGTGCCTCTTCCTCTTGTTCAACCTCCTTGACATGATATAAATTCGCAATTTCACCTTTATAAACCAGAGCCTAGCAGTTTCAAAAATATTTGCGAACCTCGTCAGCCTATATCAATATTTTTAAAGCTTTCCTATGAAATAATACATATAGGTGTATACATGGCAGAAAAGAGAGAGGTAGGAAAGAAAAACGTTGTATTGATAGACCCTAGCCTAGAGTATTCAAGGAGGCTGCACTACAGGGAAAAGCATTCAGGATGGGAGATATACAAGTCAGTGTACTGGGGAATATATTTCTTCATACTGGGACTTTTGCTCCTTGGCAACATAGGCGGCGCAGGCTCGCTGCAGGGATTCTTCGGATGGGCTCTGGTGCTGTTCGCGATATTCTACATAGTATTCGGGTTCACGGCATCGCTGCACCTGAAGCTGATGAAGAGGTACGCATAAACCTCTTCCTTGTCCTTTTATTCAAAACACCTTGGGCCGCTGGATTGCCCAAGGTGAATCTTTATTAATATTAAGGGTAAAATCCTACCATCTGGAAGCATTGCTGGTTTTATGCGCAACTGGAACATATACGAGTACAAACATTACAAGATGTTCGTGATAATACCGATAGCTTTGCTTCTCATAAGCTTATACTTCATACCCTCAATACACTACGACACGTCCCTTCGCGGAGGTGCAACGATCACGATAGTGCCGAACGGAACGGTTAACATACGAGCTCTTACTGCATATGTAGATTCAAACATACCGGGCGCGGAGGCATCAGTATCAAAGTCTCCTGGCGGCCTTTCAATAGAGATAGTTGCAAATTCGAGCATAAGCGCAGGCGAATCCGATCTTATAACCCTTCTTGGCTACCAGTCCAACTACTCAGCCGCGAGCGTGGCTGCCGCAGCGTTCTCAAGCGAGCTCTCATCCAATCCGTCAAACGCAACTGCAAAGGCAGGGTTGGCTGCAGCTAACGCCAACGCCTCAAAGAGCGTAGCCTCAATGTCCGCCCTCATGCCGAAGATCGCTTCGGAGCTTGCGCCATTCATAAGCAAGGGAAATTTCACGTATAACTCCTCCAGCCCTTCAAGCATGGTCGCAACTGCCGGCGCAGAGCTGTCAGCCGCACAATCATCCTACCAGAACATCGTTCTTGGCAAGATACGCTCCTTCGTGCCGTTCAGCTCATATTCATACGATAGCGTGACTCCTACGCTAGGAAAGTTCTTCCTGAGCGACATGGTTTCCATAATAATCACCGCTTTCATACTTGTGGCTATAGCTGTCCTGATAGTATTCAGAAGCTTTGTCCCCGCGCTGGCAGTAGTGTTTGGCGCCGCGAATGACATAATAGTCGCGCTGGGCGCCATGGCAATATTCAACATACCACTAGGCGTCGCATCTGTAGGAGGGTTGCTGATGCTGATAGGGTACGCGATAGATACCGACATGCTATCCTCAGTGAGGATACTGAAGAGGGGGGAGGGCACGCCGGTGACAAGGGCATTCAGCACCATGAAGACCGGCCTTACCATGACATCCTCAGCAATAATAGTCTTCGGCCTCCTGTTCATAATATCATACCTGTCATTCATACCAACCTATTATGAAATAGCTGGCGTCGTGCTCGCAGGGCTGGTTGCGGACATATTCACTACATGGTTCGGCAACACCGTGATGGTGCTGACATACAAGCTGAGGAGGGGATGAGATGCAGCAGACAAATTACCTGAAGGACAGAAGGATCATAACGCTTATAGCGATAATGGCGCTGCTCGCCATTCTCGACCTGCACTACGGCCTCCATTTCGGGATAGAGTTCAAGGGCGGCACGCAGATACCGCTAGCCCTAGACCGACCAGTTAACGCAACTGCGATGTCAGCGCTCATATCCTCTCTCAGCCAGCGCCTGGACACCTTCGGCCTAAGGCAGGTAACGATAGAAGGGATAGGCAATTCTGAGGTCTATGTAGTCATACCTTCAACTACGCAATCGAGCATAAACAGCACGATAAACATAATATCCAGCCAGGGGCGCTTCGATGGAATAGTCGCAGGCAAGGAGGCGCTTAACGGCAGCAGCATACTCAAGGGCAGCATAGGCACTTCCCCTCCAACAGAGGTCAACGGCACAGCGGAATGGGTCGTCACCTTTTATGTGACGAGCAGCGCGGCAGCAAGCTTCGCCAAGACTGTCTTCGGGCAGGCGAACCAGCCTCTTTACATGTTCCTGGACAGGCCCACCAACGCATTCATACTCATGCCGCAGTCCCTTCTCAGCAACACGTCTTCAGGGATAAACTCCTCCGTTGCGCTTTCAGCTATGCAGGCTGCGCTCTCATTCGGGAATCAGACAATACCCGTCATACCGATAACCAACAACAGCGCTGGAGTCGCGCATGCGGAGAGCTTTGTCAACTCCAGCAACGGCAGGTATTCGACAGCGTTTGTCCCGGCGGGGATCAATGCATCCCTCCTATCGTTCCTTGCCGCGCACAACATAACCGCAAAGCAGGAGAGCAGCGCCAATCTTACGCCGCAGTACACAACGCTCAATCTTACCAATACGATAGTAGAGAGCTGGTCGATGGTCGGGCTTCTCTCATCTCCAGTGCTCAATCCATCGATAACAAATGGCTCTATACTTGACAGCTATGAGATATCAGGCGCCTCGCCGACTACAATATCAAGGCCTGACAGGCTGGCATACGCAGCAACTCAGGAGAAGACCATATCCAGCATATTGAGCGGCGGCGCCCTTCCGGTAGCGCTCATACCAGAAACGCCAACTGCGGTGCCCCCAACGCTCGGGAAGGAGTCGCTGTACGTCAGCGGCATAGCAGGCATAGTTGCGATACTCGGCATATCGATATTCATAATGTTCAGGTACAGGAAGCCCTTCCTGATACTTCCGATACTGCTGACCACGTTCGCCGAGCTTTTCATAATAGTTTCGATAATAGGGCTCGTAGGCACGATAGACCTCGCGGCTGTGGCCGGAATGATAGCAGTCGTTGGTACTGGAGTGGATGCACAGATAATAATAACGGACGAGATAATAGCGCAGGGAAGCGGCCAGTCCAGCGCGAAGATGATTCTTGGCAAGGCATTCTACATAATCTGGCTTGATGCTGCGATGCTTGTCATAGCGATGCTGCCTCTTTTCTTCTCCACCTCGCTTGTCACCATAATAGGTTTCTCCGAGGCAACGATAATAGGCGCACTGCTCGGCGTGCTTGTGACGAGGCCGGCGTACGGCGCCATACTCGGCAGGCACTTCGGCTGAGGTGCTAAGATGAAACACTGCCCAACATGCAACAGGTCAAGCGACGAAGTAAGGTTCATCGGCGAGTTCTGTGAGGTTTGTGTGGCGGAGAAGGCGTCGCGCGGCATGAAGGAGTTCGCCACCATATCGCAGTGCAGGAGCTGCAGCAGGATACGAACGCCCGAAGGCTATGCTGAGCTGGATAAGAAGCCTCTCGGCGAAGCGATAAAGCATTCCCTCAAGCTTGGGCCGAAATACGGCTTGAAGGTCCTCGAATATGACAACCTTGGCGCTAATGTGCGTTTCAACTACGAGGTCGAGGACGGGGAGCGCGTGACCTTCGAGCGCAGGGTGCGTTTCAAGAAGACGCATGAAATGTGCACAGACTGCTTCAGGCGGCGCTCAGGATATTTCGAGGCAATAGTGCAGCTGCGCGGAGACAAGTTCCTGATAAGCAAGATGTTCGAGCGGATAAGGGCATACATGGAGAAGCATGGCGCATTCGTGACAAAAGCCGAGGAGCACCCGTTCGGCGTAGACATGTACCTGAGCGACAAGTCTGTTGCGAACGAATTCTTCAAGGAGAAGGAGCTTAAGCCAGAACGGTCATACGTGCTCTTCGGCATGAAGAAGGGCAAGAGGCTATTCAGGAACATCTACGCCCTAAAGCTCTGAGCTAGCGCGTGCTCCTGTCCGCCTTGAAGGTCCTGTATCTCTTTGGCGCGAGCTTGGCTATGACGTACCTGAACGCCTTCTCAGGATTGCTCTCCTCGCCGCAGGAATAGATGTCCAGCGTCGCATACCTGCTCTCGGGCCATGTGTGGAGTGCTATGTGGCTCTCCTCTATGAGCGCTATCACCGACACTCCTCCGGGGAACTGGTTGTAGCTGTTGAATTTCTTTACCATCATCTCTATGATGTGCAGATTTCCTTCCTTTGCGGATCCGACTACTATGTCCTTCAGCTTCTCTACCTCCGTGAGGTTTGCCACGTCAACTTCATACAGGTTGCCGTAAACGTGCTTACCGACAACCCTGTGCAATTCCTCCTGCACCTCCTGAGATACTGGCATCTTCATTTTTGCAACACCTTTCGTAACACAAAAGATTTCAACGAATTATCAATACGAATGCTTTTAATATTTTTCTAAAATTCTTCGCGCGGCTTCCTGAGATTTATTTGCAGAATACGTTCTTTTAGAAAGATTTTAATAGTTTTATGCCATGAATGTATGAGAGGCCTATACTTAGTTTTATGCAGGTATAGGGCAGAATCGCAATTTTGGTGTACGCATGGGTAAATTTCCGATAGCCGATTTGGAGCTTTCAAAGATAAAGATATGCAAGAAATGCAAGGCGAGAAACAGCGCCAAGAGCACTATGTGCAGGAAGTGCGGGTACAAGTTCCTGAGGCTCAAGAACAAGGAGCCGAAGGCAAAGAAATGATTAACTGAAAAAGTGATAAGATGGCTGAACTCACACCTATAGAAGAAGTCATAGTAAAAGCTATGCAGGAACTTGGCGCAACCAAGGACAGCGTAATAAAGACGGCAGATGACATAACGAAAAAGTGCAACAGGCCAAAGGGCTTAGTCACCAATGCTCTTGTGTCGCTGACGCAGAAAGGAGTCATAAAGCGCGTGGCGAGGGAGAAAGCCGCCGGCTATTATGTCATACCCAAGTAATCTTGGTGCTGAAATGGAGGATCCATCAGAATACATAGATTTCCTTGCGAAGTACAAGGATTGGATAACGATAAAGAGGCTAGGCATACGCCCTGGCACAAAGCCGGAGGAAGTCGTGTTCCACCTGGC
>JAMCZI010000009.1 GCA_023485545.1 Candidatus Martarchaeota archaeon | reverse complement strand
CAGCGAGGGGAAACTCGAACGGCATAGTAGTTTCGAACATCGCAAGGGACTACGAGATACGGGGGATGAAGAACTATCTCGTAGAAGGCGAGAACCTCTGCGTGCTGAAGAGCAACATGAACGCAGTGGGCAACAACATACTTGCAAATGACAAGATAGCACTGATAAATCCAGACTACGACAGGGAGAGTGCGAAGCAGATAGGCGACGCACTGGGCGTCGAGACGGTGAGCTTCGAAACGGGAAGGTTTAAAACTGTCGGAGCGAATAATATATTGACAAACAAGGGGCTCGCGATGAACAACAGGAGCTCGGAGGAGGAAATTGCTGAAATGGAAAAGGTTGTCGGCATGAAACCAGTAATGACAACGGTCAATACAGGAGGGTTAGGCATAGGCTTGGGCACAATATTATTCGCTCCGACAGTTTTAAGAGGGGGTGGGCACAATATCAAACGGGTCTGGAATCCTCGTAGGAGATTCGACCACTGGGTTCGAGCTTGCGCGGATAATGGACGCACTTGACATAGATGATAACACGGTGAAACAATGAAATTTCTCATAGAAGGATCCCTGGATGCAAACTACAAGCACGGGTTCAAGCTCGAACTCGAGGCTGTTAGCGAAAAGCACGCTATAGACATGGCGCTCGCCAAGATGGGCAGCAAGTACAAGATAGCAAGGAGGAAGGTAAGCATAACCAAAATAGAGAAGGTGCAATGATGCCGTCCTCTGAGGCGCCTGGCGATGATGATTCCGAAAGGCTCAGGTACATGTACAGTGTATATCAGGAGCAGTACGGCATAGTGTCACAGAGGCTCGATGAGGCCTTAGGCGTCATGCAGAGGCTGAATGCTGCGCTCCAGACTCTTGAGAATTACAAGGAGATAAAGGGCACGAATGCCTTCCTTCCATCAGGGGAAGGACTTTTCCTGAAGTCGAAGATTGACGATTCCGAAAGCTTCGTGATAGATGTAGGCGGAGGATACCTTGTCGAATCGCCGATAGAATCGGCGAAGGAGGTTGTGAGCAGCCGGCTCGAGGGAGTGAACGCTTACATGAAAAAGATGTACTCCGAGAGAGGCAGCATAGAGAAGGCGCTCAATGAGATAGGCGCAAGGCTTGGAGCGCAGTCTGGTGTTGAGTAATGTTTGACAGGCTGAAGAAGAGGCTGTCGGAAGCCATAAAGGGTTTTGCGAAAAGCGAGGAAGTATCCGCAGAAAGCCCTAGAGAGAGCCGCGAAGCGGCAACAGAGACGGCCGCAACGAATGAGGCAGATGCTCCAGCAAAATTAAAAGCGCCCGAGGCAGAGGCGGAAAGCCCACATGAAGAAAAGCCACAGAGCCATGTTGAAGAAAATATACACATATCGCTTGGAACAAAAATAAAGGGTTCCATCCTCGGCAATGTACAGCTTGGCGAAAGGGAGGTAGATGATTTCGTACAGAACATAAAGGTTCTTCTCCTAGAGTCGGACGTTTCATTCGAGACTGCAGAATCCATATCGGAAAGCCTCAGGGAGAGGCTTCTTGAGGAGCGCATAGGCGCCAAGGACATGAAATCGCGGCTTGTCGAGCTTGTTAGGGCTTCACTTGAGGACGTAATGAAAGCCAATGCTTCGGGGCCCAACATAGTTGAGTTTGTGAAGGCAAGGAAGGTTGCCGGGCAGCTCCCTGTAAGAATACTGTTCCTTGGGCCCAACGGCACGGGCAAGACAACCACGATGGCCAAAATTGCAAAGCTTCTCTCTTCAGAAGGGATAAGCACGGTCTTCTCCGCAAGCGACACATTCAGAGCGGCGGCGATAGAGCAGAGCGAGTATCATGCAAAGAAAGTTGGCGCCCCAATAATAAAGAGCACATACGGCGCCGACCCTGCTAGCGTAGCTTTCGATGCGATAAAGTACGCCACTGCGCACGGGATAGATACAGTGCTTATAGATACCGCAGGAAGACAGGAGACCAACAGAAACCTCCTCAGGGAGGTGGAGAAGATGTACAGGGTGGCGAAGCCGGATATAACCGTATATGTAGCGGAGAGCACAGGGGGAAATGCGGTATTGGGCCAGATAGGAGAATTTTCCAAGAGCATAAAGGTAGATGGCATAATATTGACCAAGCTAGACTGCGATGCGAAAGGAGGAAACGCTATATCGATAGCGCACTCTGCAGGGATACCGATACTGTTTCTTGGCACTGGGGAATCGTACGATGATATAGTACCTTACAGCCCCGACTTCATTCTTGACAGGATAATTCCAGCCGCATAAATTTATTAAGGTTGAGTGAGTATAGGCTCTGATTTGATGGACCAAAAGCTCTATGAACTGGAGAACAAGATTCTCGACGCGCTGGAGGGCAAGTTCGTGAACTTGAAGAGCGACCAGAAAAAGTACGAGCTAGTAAAAAGCGTGGCCAAATCGATAAAGGGGGACGTCAGCGAAGATGAGATTGGCGAAATATTCAAGGACATCAACGACCTGTCCCCGATAGACAAGCTCGTGTCGGATCAGTTCGTGGAGGACATAATGGTAAACAACACGCGTAGCATATTCTATTATCACTCCCAGCAAGGCGAAAAGATGCTCGACAAGAAGTTCGAGGATATCGAAGGACTGAATTCATTCGTCAAAAAGCTTAGGGCGTACGCAACCAATTCCGCCGCAAAGGGCAACATATTCGACGTGCATATGCCTAGCGGAAGCAGGGCGAACATAGTATCCTCGCCGCTCGGGTATGATATAACAATAAGAAACTTCAAGGGCAAGGCACTAAGCATAATAGACCTGATAAACCTTGGAGTGATAGACTACAGCATAGCGGCAAGGCTCTGGGTTTACGTAGACGGTTTCAAGGCGAGGCCGGCGAACATATTATTTGGCGGAATGCCTGCAGCCGGAAAGACGACAATGCTCAACGCGATGTTCTCATTCTTCAGGCCAGAACAGAGGATAGTGACCATAGAAGAGACCTATGAACTTGATACGACAACGCAGGAGAACTGCGTCAGGCTTGAGACGAACGAGGAGCTCACGATGCAGGAGCTGGTGAAGAATACACTCAGGATGAGGCCGGACATGATAATAATAGGAGAGGTAAGGGGCGCAGAGGCTAGGGATATGGTAACCGCCATGAACATAGGCAAGAACTCGATGAGCACTATACACGCTTCATCTACAAGGGACATAGTGAACAGGCTCGAGAACGAGCCGATGAATGTGCCCACAGAGATAATACCTGCCATAGACGTACTGTTCGTGCTCTCGCAGGTATACATGAAGGGGAAACCTTACAGGAAAGTTGTGCAAATCTCGGAGGTAAGCGGAATGGAGACAAAGATACTCCTATCCGACTTGTACAAATACGACTATAAGACGCACCAAGCTGCACAGATACTCCCGAGTGTCACTTACAGGGACGCGCTGTCCAAGGCGATAGGAGTCAACCCAGGAGATATACTTGCGGAAGAGGTCACAAGGGCAGCGATACTGGAGAATATGAACAAGTACGGGATAAGGGACATGAAGCAGATAAGCCAGGTCGTCAGGGATTATTATTACAGCCCCGAGGAAACGCTCAAAAAACTAGGAATGAACGACGTCCACCCCGCCATAATAGTATGATTTTTATCGGAACGGAATGAATTTACGGCAGGAACTCTTTGTTGCTTATTTTCTCCTTCAAATATTCTCCGACAAATGTCAGCCTCGGGCCCTGCAGAGTGTCCTGCTCCAGCTTTGTCTTTGTCTTCAGCACCTTCTTGAGCTCCTCCGCCCATTCCTTGTGCTTGTTAATCCACGGATAGGAGAGCATCTCCTGCGCCCTCTTAAGGTCGACCTCGCTTGCCTTCATGGTAAGCTTGTTCAGGAACTCGTAGTGCTCTAGGTCAGACATTGTGACCCCTATGAACTTCGCTTTTGGCGTAGCTATGTCCTTCCCTATGTACGCAAGGTTCATGCTGCCTGTCTTTATCGTCCAGTATATGTACCAGCCCCATGCATCACAGTCGTTGAAGACGTATATTGGGAGACCCATGTCTGAAAGCTTGCGTATCAGCCTTCTCGCGCCCCTCGCTGCCTGGCCTTGTGGCGATATTATTATCGCGTTCTCCTTCTTCCAGTATCCGTCCTCATTGAGCCTCTGCCATATGGCATCCTTCTCTATGACAAGCACATACTTGGCCTTCACGTCGACGAACTGAATGTCATTGTCGACGTCGCTGGGTATTGCCCAGCCGCTCCTTCCCTGCTTGCTCGCGTCTATCTCGAGCTGTTCGCCTCCGAAGCTGTCCATCACGCGCATGTTGCCGGCAAGCACCCCCTTCCTGTTGGCATTCAGGTTCAGGTCCTCCCTCTTTATTCCTAGTGAAGCTTCAAGATCCTCTATGAGCGGATTGGACTCACTCTGTTCGTTGAATATGTTCTCGTCGACATCCTCGCCAAGGGAGTATTTGAGCTGGTAGAAGAGACCCCTTATTGTGGTGTGCAGGTTCTCCCTGATGAACTGGTGGCATTTTGCTGCTATCGCAGTGGTCTGCATGAAACGCTTGGACTGCGCTATGTTTATAAAATTTCTTTCTTCTTTTGCGCCGCCCAGTGTGAGGTAGCCCTCTTTATCCTCGTACACCACGTTGGACCTGGACCTTACCGCTGTAATGAACCGTGGGTTGGAGCCCTTCTTGACGTCGTTCAGTATACTCCGCCCGAATTCCTCCAGCTTTTCTGATGGAGTAGAATCTGTGTTCTTTGTCAAGGAATCATCCCTTTCTGTTCTTTTTGAGCTCGCGAATTATCTCATCGCGGCGTGCCGACTGCTTGAACGCGTACTTCATGACCTCGTCAAGCGTCTTCACTGGTATAAGGTGTATCCTCTTTAGGTTGGCCTTGTTCAAGTATACGTCGCCCTTGTTGCTTGCTGGTATTATTACGCTCCTTATTCCGGCTGAGAGAGCTGCCTCGATCTTGCTGGTTACGCCGCCTACCGGGAGCACCTCACCGCGCACCGAGAGCGATCCTGTCATTGCTATCGACTGGTCTACCGGCAGGTTTTCCATGGCGGATATTATGCTTATCGCAACGGATATGCTTGCGCTGTCGCCCTCTATTCCCTCGTATGTCTGCAGGAACTGCACGTGCATGTCGTAATTAGCGACATCTTTTCCCATGTGCTTCTTTATCACTGCGCTGACGTTCTTCACAGCCTCAGTGGCTATCTTGCCAAGCTTTCCTGTTGGTATAAACTTTCCCTCAGATCTTGAGCTTGCCGGAGTGACTTCGGCCACTATAGGTATTACTAAGCCAGCATAAGTTGAGCTGCCACCGACCACTGCAAGACCATTAACCTTCCCTACAGCGAAGCCTGATGTGTTGAACACGCGGTAATCCTTCCTATTCTCTATGTGCTGAGAAACAACCTGCGCCTCTATGGGCGAAGCGAGAAGCTTTGCATCTTCGACCTCCTTTGCGGTAACAAACTTCTTGTTGCGCTCCACTGCAAGATCTCCTGCGGCACGGAGAAGACCTCCAAGATCCCTCAGCACGAGGGTAAGCCTGCCCTTTCTCCCTGCGCGCCTGCGCGCTTCCTCGAGCATTTCTTCTACAGCAGACCTGTCAAAATGCGGTATTTTGCCGTCTTTTGTGACTTCCTGCGCTATGAACTGTATTATTGCATCGCGGTTCTTTGCGGTATCCTCCATCGTCGAATCCATGTAAACCTCATATCCGTACCCGCGTATCCTAGAACGCAATGCCGGATGCATGTGCTGTATGTCCTGTATGTTTCCCGCAGCAACGAGTATGAAATCGCACGGCACCGGCTCTGTCTTGACAAGTGCGCCGGAACTCATCTCGCTTTGCCCTGTTATGGTATAACGCTTCTCCTGCATAGCAGTGAGAAGCTCCTGCTGGGACCGCATCACAAGGCTTGAAACTTCATCGACAAATAGCACTCCTTTGTTCGACTTGTGTATTGCGCCGCTCTCCACTCTTAGGTGTGCCGGAGTACCGAGGCCGCCAGTCTGCAGTGGGTCGTGCCTTACATCGCCGAATAGCGCGCCAGCCTTGGCTCCTGTAGCATCTATGAAAGGCGCGTGTGTCATTCCGGTATTGTCTACTATGAGCTTAGGCTCGTTTTGCTCGTTAGGCATTCCAGGTATCGGCATGCGGCGCGAGAACCCACTCATAAAAAGCAGCATAGATCCGAATATCATTACCCCAAGTATTAGTGCGGCAAGGACTATTATTTCGTAGCCTTTGAATATATTGGTGAGCGAAAGCGCAAAAAGTATTATTACGAAGGCGAGTATCAGTGGCGTCACATACGAGGTACCGCGGTTGAGATTCATCCTGTTCTTCATACGCTCCTCTTTCAGTATTTGCCTGCCCTGGCCATCCACATCCTTCTTCACGCCATCTGGATAAGTCTTCACTACCTTGATTATGGGCTGGTTCTCGTCATTTGTGTTGCGATACACCAGAACATCCTCCAGCTCAGTCACTGGGAGCATCTCAGCCATCGCCTGCGCAAGCATTGTCTTGCCAGTTCCAGGCTCGCCTATAAGAAGTACATTCCTACGCTGCTTTGCCGCCTTCTTTATTATTGACGCGGCGTTCTTTTGGCCTATGACTTGGTCTATGAGCGCGGAAGGCACTTTCACATCTGCGGTAGTTTTGAACTTCAGCATCGGAATCACGCGTATAGGAAGCATATATACTTTGCAAACAATATTATAAACCTTTTACATTAAACCATATATCGCGAATCCTTGGCAGTCCCGTCGTCTAGAGGCCAAGGACGCAGGGCTTTGGACCCTGCTACGCAGGTTCGAATCCTGCCGGGACTATAGGGGCGCATATGCATAAAGCTTTTAGCTGAAAATTATAAAGCAAGAATAGTGGGGCACATGTCAAACAAGAAGGGAGGTATGCTGAAACGCATAATCGCTTTTGTAATAGTGGTGGCGTTTGTTTATCTTGTGATAACCAGCAGCCAATTCCGGAATTATTCCGTGAATAAGATAAAATCGACGAACACGAGCCTGCAGCTAAGCCTTAACGGCACGGAGCAATTTTACAACATAACAGAGTATATGAACCAGAGCTCGTTCATAGCATGGTCTGAGAACCATACGAACAACAGCGTAATATCGAACGTGCTTGCCGGCTCTAAGAATTACAGCGCCGGCATAGCGAAGCTTGATGAGATCTGGCTGACTATAAACAGGCTGTACACGAACTCCACAAATTCGTACAACGCGAGCAAGACGCTCTATTCGCAGATAAAGAACATCAGCAACAGTAGCAGCTAGGTGCATGCATGCTGTACCTATACTACCTGATCATCTTGTCAGGAATAGTGATGGCTGTTTCGAGCCTGATAGAGAAACGCATCCTCAAAAGCGAGCATGCAACTGCTTACACAGCAGCATTTTCGCTTGTGACCGCCATTATGGCACTTGTTTTCATACCTTTTACGAACTTCAGGATCAGCCTTGTCGACTTGGGGTTGGTGTACGCAGTGAGCTTCTTCTCCACTATAACGTATATCCTCACTGCCAGGGTATACAAGCACGGGAACATAAGCATAGCTTCACCTCTATTTAGCTCCGTGCCGCAACTCCTGATAGTGATCTTCGCCTTCATTCTGCTAGGCGAGCGGCTTAGCACAATTCAATATATTAGCATAGGGATAATAGTTGCTGCGGTCTACCTGATGATGTTCCGGTCGGGGAGCAAGCAGGGCGGATTCACTGATAAAAAGTACATATATTATCTTGTCCTTGACATGGCTCTGATGGCCGTGGCAGGAGTACTGATGAAATATACGCTGTATACTGTACAGCCATTTACATATCTGGTGCTTGCGGAATTTTTCATAGCAGCTAACATGACTGTTTACATGAGCATAAGGTATGGTGGCGTGCGCGAGATTGGCCAGAATCTATCGAGATACAAGGTGCCGATACTAGCAATAAGTGCGCTTACAATAGCTTATAGGGCAACGTATTATTTTGCGCTGGCAGGAACGTATGTGAGCCTCGCTTCACCGCTGAGGAACGGAGCTGACGTCCTTATAACTGTCGTAGGAGGCGGGTTGCTGTTCGGCGAATCTTCTATGGGGAAGAAACTTGCACTTTCAGCAGTGATGCTGGCGGCGATTTACCTGCTCGTAGCTTAGCAAAAGCGTTTTATAACTTTTATGAAGAAGCTTTACAGATGATGAGACAAGGTATTTCTGATTCGTGATGACTAGAGAGTCTCTGAGTGGGTTGATGGTTGAAAAGCTTTTCTGGAAAGACCAGTATATGAAGGCGTTCAATGCTACTGTCGTAGCAGCGGAAGGCGGCATTGAGCTTGATAAGACTGCATTCTATCCTACTGGAGGCGGACAGCCATGCGACATTGGTACACTGGGCTTCGGCGACAACAGAATAAACATAGTTGAAGTCAGAAAGGAAGGCGACAGGATAATGCATTTGACTGAAGGGAGTATTTCTATAACGCCAGGAACCTCAGTTTTTGGAGAGATAGACTGGCACAGGAGATATGCACACATGAAATACCATACACTGCTACACATAGTAGACGGGATTGTGGAGAAGTATTATAGTGGGAGGGTTACTGGAGGCCAGATATATCAGGACAGGGCGAGGATGGATTTCGACATACCTATGATGGACAGGCAGAAGGCAGATGAGATTTCAGCGAAGGCGCAGGAGGTGATAGACGAAAGACATGCTGTCACGCAGAAGTTCCTTTCTATTGAGGAAGCTGCGATGATACCGAATCTCTCCAGAACGTTGCCAGGGAACGAACTGCTAAAAAAGCTCGACAGCATAAGGGTTATAGACATAGAGGGATTCGATATGCAGCTTGACGGCGGCACGCATGTCGCAAATACATCTGAGATAGGCAAGATAAGGCTGGACTCGTACGAAAGCAGAGGGGCACACAACAAGCGGGTTGCCTTCGTCATAGAGTCATAGGTTGCCAGTATCGTTTGGCTTGTGCTCGAAAAGGAATACCGCTCCTTTTAAAGTTTTTAGTGAGAGCGTAGCGCATTTCAGGCGCACCGGGCCAGGATCTATGTTGAGCAGCTCCCTTATTGTGTCAACGCCCATATGCTCTATCTCTTCAAGTGTCTTGCCCTTTACATAATCTGTGAGAATACTAGCTGACGCGATGCTTATTGAGCATCCGTCGCCGTCGAACTTTGCAGATTCCACCTTTCCATCCTTTATCGTTATATAGATTCGTATGTCGTCCCCGCATACAGGGTTGTGCCCATGGAATTCCGCTGATGGGTTGCTTATGCTTCCGCGGTTATGCGGATGTTCGTAATTTGATATTATTTCCTCCATGTAAAGGTCGTCTATTTCGCTCATTGGACCAACTCAAGTTATATGGAATATGCCCTTTACCTTCTTTATTGCAGATACTGCCGCGTCTACATCGCTCTCATCATTGTATATGTAGAAGCTCATTCGTGATACGGAGCCCTTGCGCAGAACCTCAGTAACAAGAGGCATGGCACAGTGATGGCCAGCCCTTATTGCTATCCCCTCGCTGTCGAATATCTGTGACACATCATGGGGATGCACCCCGTTCAGGCCAAAGGATAAAACTCCGCCGCGTTCAGACTCCATCCCTAGCCCTGGTCCATAAATCTCAACTCCTGGGATGCTTGAAATCGCCTCCATCGCATATCTAGTAAGGGACTTCTCATGGTCTCTTACCCTCTGCATTCCTATTCCCTCCAGATAATCTATAGCTGCACCCAAACCTATTGCGCCTTCTATGTTTGGGGTGCCAGCTTCAAACTTCCATGGTATCTCATTCCATTCGGAGCCAGATCGCTTTACAGAGCTTATCATGTCTCCGCCGCCGAAAAGCGGCTCTGTGCTTTCAAGCAGCTCCTTTTTACCGTATAATACGCCCATCCCTGAGGGCCCAAGCATCTTATGGGAGGAGAAAGCAAAGAAATCGCATCCTATATCGGATACGTCCACAGGCATGTGTGGCACTGACTGTGCACCATCGACTACCACGGTTGCCCCAGCATTTTTTGCCATAGATGTAATCTTCTTTATTTCATTTATTGTACCGAGCACGTTAGAAACATGGGTGAGCGACACAATCTTCGGGTTGTTTTGCAGCAGCTTTTCGTATGAAGACATGTCAAGGAAGGCGTTATCCTTTAAAGGGGCGAAATCCAGTATGGCAGATTTGCGCTTCGCGAGCAGCTGCCATGGGACTATATTGCTGTGATGCTCCATATCGGATATAAGTATGTGGTCGCCTTTTGATATGTTTTTGTCGCCGTACGTGAGTGCTACAGTGTTGAGCGCTTCGGTGGTGTTGCGCACATATATTATGTTTTTGCCACTCCCTGCGTTCACGAACCCTGCAACCTTCTCCTTTGAACGCTCGTACTCCTCGGTAGCCTGCTCCGATATCTTGTATATGCCGCGATGGATGTTGGCATTGAATGTATAGTAGTAGTTGACTATGGCGTCAACAACCTGCCTCGGTTTCTGTGATGTGGCTGCACTGTCTAGGTAGATAAGGCGCTTGCCGTGCACGGGTTTGCCGAATATTGAAAAATCCTTCTTTATCTCTAAAGGGTTCAGTTCTCCTGCGGACATGTTAGACACCACCTTCTAGCAGCTTTTCGTATCCCTCCTCCTCGATCTGCTTTATCACTTCCTTCCCGCCTTCAAAGACTATCCTGCCGTTTGATATTACGTGTACGTAGTCGACATCTATGTAGGAGAGGACCCTGCTGTAGTGTGTTATTATGAGAAGGCCCATCGCATTCTCCTTTGCAAGATCGTTTATATTGGATGATACCACGTTTACGGCATCGACGTCCAGGCCCGAATCTGGTTCGTCAAGAATTGCTATTTTAGGCTTGAGGACTGCCATCTGCAGGACCTCTGCTTTTTTCTTTTCCCCTCCTGAAAAGCCCTGGTTTAGCGACCTTCCTATAAGGCTGTCGCCCACCTTAAGCTTTTCCGTTGAGGATTTTATTATCTGCATAAGCTCGCGGGTGTTCGATTCGGAAGGCGAAAGGGCATCCTTTGCTGCGCGAAGGAAGCTCACAAAACCAACCCCGTCTATTTCTACAGGGTTTTGAAAACCGAGGAAAAGACCCGCAGCGGCGCGCTTGTCAGGAGTTAATGCCTTTATGCTCTTGCCATCCACCAGTATGTCTCCAGAAGTTATCTTTGTAGAAGGGTGACCGAATATAGCCTTTGCAAGAGTGGTCTTTCCGGATCCGTTAGGCCCCATCAGCACGTGCTTTTCGCCGTTCCTTATAGTAAGGTTGAGGTTCTTGATAACCTCATTGCCAGCAATTTCTACAGATAGGTCTTTTATCTCGAGGATCATTTCATCACACAGTATCATTTAATTATCAGTGAACAATTGAAACTCTTGTAGCTCTGGCACATCTTGCATACCCAACGCTTTGCATCGCGGGTTCTCCCGGCTTCGGCGTCTTTTATGAAAGCCCGCACCGAATCAGGGTCTATGCGAAGGCCTGTCAGTTTTACCTTATCAGAAACCCTGCCGTTAAGATATTTGTTTATTGAAGCCTGAGTCACACCAAGCAGATTTGCTGATAGCTGCTGGTTGATCTTGTACTCATTTGCCATTATGGAGGCAGCACGGAATCTGAATGCCGGCAGGAAATTCGCCATCACATTCTCGTACGAAGTAAGCTTTCTCTGCATTATTACACCGCTTCCAGATCCTTGTGTTTTTGTATGGTTGTATAGCTTGCCGGCGGAATCCACATGTCGCGGCTGGCGATGCTTGGAATTTTCCCTATTCCATCAATCCCTGACGACCTCGATGAGACTATTGATGAAAGAGCAACCTTTAGCATGTCGTCGCTTATCTTTGCAAGCTGTGATATACTGAACCCACTTATTATGAGCATTCGCGCCGTCTTTGAATCTATTCCTCGCGAATTAAGGTAAAATATAGTATCCTGGTCGAGCGGGGCCATACTCGACGAATGTGAAGCTTTAACCTGGCTTTCATCTATTGACATTGAAGGTATCGATTCTAGTTTTGCGCTTTTCTCTATTATCAAGCCGCGTTCCTCTACGAAGGAGTGAGAATCCTTGGCACCATGATTTATCTTTGAAAAGCCTTTTAGGAAGCATACCGACTTGTCTGAAACAACCGCCTTTGATGTGAGCCTTGCTGAGGTTGCCTCGGCCTCATTTACTATCGATGTGTTGATATCATACTTCTGCTCTGACTGGGCGAATACGAACTCGTTGGCTACTACCCCCGCCGAGTACCCTGACGCAAAAAGGTAGTTACGGGACTTAGTCAACGACCCGCCAAGATAGACGTAGTTTACTGTTGCATGAGCATTGCTCATTGCTACCGCCTTTGAAACGTTAAGCACTTTCGCTTCTGAAGGCTCGTTGTGCACGACGTTCAATGCAATTTTTGAATAGGGGCTTGCAATAATCTCGTTTATCACCCCGTTTATCGAACCGCTGTGTTCAGATGACGAATGCCATTCGGTGATTTCGCATTCGGCATTTTTGGCAGCATTTATGAAGACCTGTGTGCAGATATCAGAATTTGTAGAGAAGAAAAGATTGAGCTTTCTTGTAGATGTATCTGATATGTTGACAATCACTGCGTTTGATGATGATGCATTTATGAACGCTGAGTATTTGTCGGAACCAGTATCATATATTCTAGAACTTATCGCATTCATATACTCTTCGGAACCGGCTGCAGCTATCTTAACTGCTTTTGACATTGACCTGCAGCCATTTCCAGATATTATCGCATCAAACTTAATCGGCAATTTATTAATGTCGGAGCTGGCTTCCTGTGCTTGTGCTGTGCTGGATCCAAAAGACTGTGGAAGCTCGATCGGTATAAATCTCCTCTTGAATAGCTCATTGCCTTCTTCGGGAAGGGATTTGTACAGCTCCTTCGACTCGTTTACCATTGTTTCGTATAAGGTCATTTTTAACGCCTAGCCTACAGAATTTGACGTGTCAAGCTTTATCAAGCGCTTCAACTCGAGCGAATACTCCATAGGAAGCGCCTTGGTAAGCGGCTCTATGAATCCCAGCACTATCATAGTCAGCGCATCCTCTTCGCTTATGCCTCTTGACATCAGGTAGAAAAGCTCTTCGTCGCCTATCTTGCCCACAGTAGCTTCGTGAGTTATTGTGGCATCGTCCCTATGCACTTCCATGTATGGGTAGGTGTTGGTCTTAGCGTTTTCGTCCATGAGAAGCGCATCGCAGCGCACTGTCGACTTGATATTTGAAGCATCTTTTCCGACGTATATCAGGCCACGGTATGAAGCGACTCCCGAGCCCTTCGATACGCTCTTTGATATTATCTTGGAAGTGGTATCAGGCGCAAGATGCAGTATTTTGCCTCCAGAATCCTGCACCTGGTGCTCTCCAGCAACTGCAATCGACAGCACCTCTCCCTTTGCCCCCCTCCCCTTCAGGTAGACGCTTGGGTATTTCATGTTTACCTTGCTGCCTATGTTTCCGTCTATCCATTCGACATAAGCATTCTCATACGCGAAGGCCCTCTGTGTCACCAGATTGTACACGTTTTTGGACCAGTTCTGTATGGTCACGTAGCGTATGTGGGCATTCTTATGCGCCACGAGCTCAACGACCGCGGAGTGCAGGGATGAACTCATGTAAATTGGCGCTGTGCAGCCCTCTATGTAAGTGACTTCCGAGTCCTCGTCAGCAATTATAAGAGTACGCTCAAACTGGCCTGCTTTCTCGGAGTTTATCCTAAAATATGCCTGAAGAGGAATCGTTACTTTTACCCCTTTTGGTATATAGATAAAAGAGCCGCCAGACCATACCGCAGTGTTGAGCGCTGCAAATTTATTGTCTGAAGGTGGTATTACAGTGCCGAAGTATTTCTTCATCAGTTCTGGATGGGCCTTTACTGCGGTGTCTGTGTCTGTGAATATGACCCCAAGCTTCTGCAGATCCTCCCTTATGTTGTGGTACACCACCTCCGAATCGTACTGCGCTTCTGCGCCAGCAAAGAACTTTTTCTCAGATTCAGGTATGCCAAGCTTATCAAATGTACGCTTTATATCCTCCGGGACAGAATCCCACGTACTGCCCTTCTTATCTGTCGGGCGCATGTAATAGAATATGTCATTGAAATCTATCTGGCTGAGATCTGCACCCCACGAAGGCGTTGGCTTTTGCTCAAAGACCTTGTATGCTGTGAGCCTTTTCTCAAGCATCCACTCAGGCTCCTCTTTTATCCTGGATATCTCTCTAACTATGTCCTCGGACAGACCCTTTGCAGTCTTGTACTTATATTCTATCTTGTCGCTGAAACCGTATTTTTCCAAATACTCTTTCTCGTTAGATCCGACGAATTCCTCTTTTTGAGCAGTCAAAAGAACACCATTATAACTCGGTTATAAAAGTGTTGGGGATGTTATTTAAATGTTATGCAAGGAAAAAGAGAGAACCGTTCTACATATGCTAATTTCGCTCTTGTTGTTGCGCATGCAACGAAGCGCAACAATTTCAGTGTATGGTTTTATAACGTTAACACACATATCAATATGGTGCTATAATGCCTAGAGCGGCTTTTAAGAACGAATTTACATACAAGAATTTTATAGAGCAAGGCAAGGAAAGCGAATTCCACAAGCTTTTCGAGGAAGCAATAGCTGTCGTGAAAGCGGATTTTGGGAAGACGCATCCTATGTATATAGGCAACATGGAGGTAAAAGCTGACGGACTGCTGGAGGAGCGCTCGCCAGTAGACAGAAATATAGTAATAGGTAGATTCCAGAAAGGGCGCAGGGAGGATGCACAGAAAGCTATCGAGGTGGCAAAAACGGCATTCGCAGAATGGAAGGAAACTGGTTATAAGGAGAGAGCAGGCATATTCCTGAAGTTCGCTGATTTAGTATCTAAAAACAAATTTACGATTGCAGCAGCGCTAAGCTACGAAAACGCAAAGTCTGTATATGAATCAATAGGCGAAGTCGATGAGGCAATAGACTTTGCCAGATATTATGCAGGAGATCTTCTGGCAAACAAAGGCTATTCCAGGAAGACATTGCTAGGAGGAAGCAAGGCAAATGTTAACGCGGGATTCCAGGGGGCCCCTTCTGAATCTGAAAAAGTCATAATATCAATGAAGCCGTACGGTGTGTTCGGCATAATAGCGCCGTTCAATTTCCCTGTATCTATATCCATGGGAATGAGCATAGGCGCAATGATAACAGGCAACACAGTGGTGTTCAAGCCGTCCTCAACAGACAACATGACGATGCTTGTTGAGCTGATGCTGTACAAGCTTTTGCGCGAAGCTGGACTGCCTCCAGGAGTCTTCAACTATGTCACTGGTCCGGGTTCGGAAGTGGGAGATGAACTTGCCATGAACAGGGATGTTGCCGGCATAGCCTTCACAGGATCGAGGAGCACAGGCCTCAGCATGATATCTAGAAGCTTCGGAAAGGGGATGCAAAAGGTTTTTGTTGTAGAAATGGGAGGCAAGAACCCTGCAATAGTATCAAAGAATGCCGACATAGATGCAGCCGTAAAAGGCGTTGCGGGGGCAGCTTTCGGTTTTGCCGGGCAGAAGTGCAGCGCACTCTCTAGGGTTTACGTAGATGAGAGCGTCAAGGAGGTCTTCATAAGCAAGCTCATAGAAAAAATCAGGGGCATGCGTGTTGGCAATCCGCTGAACAAGGACATCTACATGGGGCCGCTGATAAGCGAGAGCGCTTACAAGAGGTATATTGAATCGGTAGACAGGATAAAGAATACCGGGAAGCTTCTTTACGGAGGAAAAAGGGTCGATACTGGGCTGGATGGCTATTATGTAGAGCCGGTGCTGGCCGAACTGCAGCATTCTAATGAGCTTGTACACACTGAGCTTTTCGTCCCAATATTGGCAATAGTCGGATACAAGACTTTTGACGAGGCCTTGCGCATGGCTAACGACACAGAGTACGGGCTCACCGCAGGGCTGTACAGCAAGAACAGGAGGGAGATAAAGCAGTTCTCCAACACAATAGAGTCCGGAGTAGTGTACATAAACAGAAGCATAAGCGCGACAACAGGAGCGATAGTCGGCCTGCATACTTTCGTAGGCTGGAAAGGCAGCGGGCTGACAGGAAAAGGAACTGGCAGCACATTCTACCTGCAGCAGTTCATGAGAGAGCAGAGCCTTTCAGTAACAGAGGGATAGCTTTGCTCTTCTCAGCAGTGATGAGAGCAATTTACAAGAGGCAACGGTATTCGACGGAAGAATTGCGTGTATCAAGCTCGCGCTATCGAGCTATCATCGCCGACACCCCCACGAAAAGGAGCATAGGGCTGATGTTCAGGGACAAGCTTGAAAGCTCTGAGTGCATGTTGTTCAAGTTCGATGGGTCCGGAAATTATGGCATATGGATGCTGAACATGAACTTCAGCATAGACATTGTCTGGCTTGACGAGAATAAGAGAGTTGTGGACCTTGTCGAGAGTGCTGCGCCGTGCAATTCATTTTTCAGGTGCAAGACGTATACACCTAAGAAAAAAGCAATATACGTAGTGGAATTCGCTTCCGGCACAATAGGAAAAGAAAAGATAGCCAAAGGTAGCCTTATGGTTTTCAAATGAGGGAAGAAGGTTTTACCTTCTCCTCCTCTTCTGCGGCTTTGCCCTCATGCTCTTTGAAGCCTTCTTTGCCTTCGGCTTGCTCTGCCTGCCCCTTCTGTTCATCTTTGTCCTTGCAACATACCCGTTCTTGTCTATGAAGTACAGGTATCCCTCTTCTCTCTGGACCTTCTCTGAGCTTACCTTGCCCTTCCTGCCGCGCGGATTTGACCTCATCGGAGACTTCCATACTGCGCCGTCCTTACCAAGATAGTAAAGATAGCCATCTTCCCTGTCTATTCTTTCTCTTCCTACTCTCTCTGCCATTTTAATTCACCGTTTTCATATCATTCTATAAATTTATATATCTATCGTCAGAGCTCCGTCGGAAGACCGTCGACATATAAAAGATTGCTCTTCGACAAATGCAAGCCAAACGCTTGCCGGTGCCAGCAGCTTTGGCAGTCTCAACATTTTTGCACAACTATTTAAAGCTTGGCGCAAAATCAGTATTAGTGCTTTCATGATAGAGATAAAAATGCAGAAAAAGAATCTTGACGGGTACACTTTTATAGAGGGTTTCCCAGGGGCTGGGCTCGTAGGCCCAATGGCGATAAACTATCTCATCGAGAAGCTTAAGATGGAGAATATAGGATACCTGGAAAGCGACAAGTTTCCGCCGTTGATATCGATACACGATGATGTACCTATGCATCCGGTAAGGGTTTACATATCGGAAAAATTGAAGCTGGTGACAATTTTTGCAGAATTTGCGATTCCGATTGAAATGACTTTCGAGCTCAGCAACACGGTCTATTCTGATATCATAAAGAAGGGAGGAATAAACAGGGTAGTATCAATCAGCGGTATACCCACTCAGCAGGAGGAGGTGCCCAAGGACGTCTTCGGCGTGGCTTCCTCAAAGAAGCTTGTGAAGGATGTGATAGAGAAGAACGGGCTTAAGCCGATAGGGGACGGCATGGCTACCGGTGTGAACGCCCTTATACTCGGGATGGCGATGAACGACAGCCTGGACGACATAAACATATTGGTGCCTATAAACCCTGCGCTCATAGACCCCGAATACGCTGTACTGGCCATAAAGAGCATGAACAACATACTTGGAGTTGATATAGACACCGCAGAACTTGACAAGGAGGCGAAGCTCGTGGAATCCAAGGTCAAGGACCTTATGAAAAAGACCAAGGAAACGCACGAGACCTACAAGAAGTCGCTGGACGACACAGGGCCTTCGATGTATGCTTGATCGCGGGGGTGGCAGAGTCTGGTTTGGTCTGATGGCCACAGAAAAATGCGCAGGACTTAAGATCCTGTGGTCTAGCACCTTCGTGAGTTCGAATCTCACCCCCCGCACAAGGTATACGGTTTGCGTTTGCTGCCATCCCGTAAATCGTAGCACAGGTGCGCCCACATATATAAATAAATATCTGTAGATTAGTATAATGCTGGGCTTTTCGTATTATCCTACACAAGTCTAAAGTGTATTTCATGAATGAGAATTACTACGATGTAATTGTAGCAGGCTCTGGAATGGGTGGAACTCTCGCTGCGGCGATGGCTGTGCGCGAAGGCGCTAAGGTATTGCTCCTTGACAGAAACGACATGGACACAGCGGGAAAGAAGACCAATTGGGGATGGGTCTGCGGAGACGCAGTGGCAGAAAGCCACCTGAAATATATACGCGAGAACGCCAAGGGGCTGAGCTTCAGCTACCCGGAGCTCGACAAGAAGGTAGACGGGGTGCTCGCACTGTCCCCAGATCTTGAATCCAAGTTCATATTTGATGGAGAAGGATACGTGCTCAACAGGCCGCTTTTCGAAAGGAAGCTGCTGGAGTACGCAATAAAGCAGGGCGTTGAATACGTACCTAAGTTCGAGGTAGAGGGGCCGATAATAGAATCAAACAGCGTAGTGGGTGTCTTCGGCAAAGACAAGGATACCGCTCATGCAAAGTACATGGCAAAGGTGGTGGTTGACGCGCTCGGAATAGCTACAACGCTTAGGAGGAAGCTTCCGGAGAACGAATACATTGACAGGATGATAGACATAGACGACATCGAATCCACCGGAAGATACATATACTCGTTTGAACCGGATCATGAGGACCCGAGATACTACGACCCGAAGAATGCAATAATACACCTCAATCAGGAGCTTGCTCCTGGAGGCTATGGGTGGGTGTTCCCGAAAAATGGAAACAGGGTGAACATAGGGCTTGGCGTGCAGAAGAGGAGCCTGGAAACGAGGAACAAGAAGCTCGGGAAGAAAGACACGCTGCACTCGCTTATGGATGCTTACGTTGAGTACAATCCAGTGATAAAGAACGTGAAAATAGACAACGAGAACATGAACGGGAAGGGATACTGGTCTGTCGCTGTAAGGAGACAGATGGAATCCCTTGTGTATAACGGTTACATTGGGGTCGGTGACAGCATGGCGATGCCCAATCCAATAAGCGCAGGAGGAATAGGCCCAGCTATGGTGTCTGGGATACTTGGCGGCATAAACGCTGCACGGGCAGCGAAGGATGGCGACACGAGCATAAAGGCGCTGTGGAAGTACAACCTCGACTTCAACGAGGAGTACGGAAAGAAGACCGCAGGGCTGGAGGCGTTCAGGGTATATCTGCAATCGCTCAACAACGACCTTCTCAATTACGGGATGAAGATGTTTATAACCGAGAAGGAGGCAGTCGACCTCAGCTATGGCCGCATACCCGAGCTGAGCCTGGCTTCTAAATTTAAGATAGCGCTGAAGGGAGCCGCCAACATAAAGGCATTCTCCAACCTCATATATACTGTGAGGAAAATGAAGACCTTTGACGAGCTTTATAGCAGATATCCGAAGACCACAGAGGGCTTCAAGGAGTGGAAGGCAAAGGTCCAGGCGGAGATGCATGAAGTGAAGGAGAGGTTCCAGCCTAATCCGATATGAGGGTCATTTGAATGAAAGAGTATACAAAGTTTGAAAAGGCTAGGGTCATAGGTGCGAGGGCCTTGCAGCTCGCTTACGGGGCACCGCCGCTGATAAAAGTCCCAGAAGGGATTGTCGACCCGCTGAATTTGGCGGAGCTGGAGTTTGAGAAGGGAGTTATACCGATAACAATAATAAGGCAGAAGTAAACGCTACTGCTTTTTCCTGAGCTCAGAGATTCTGCCGAAATATTGGCCTTCCAGCGAGTATACTGATGCTGTCTCGGTTTCGAACACCATTTTCTGGAGTAACGGCCCGAGGCCGCGCGACTCGCCCTCATTAACAGGATGCCCCAGTATCAAGTCGTTGAACGCGGGCATTATGATGAGCTTTATGCTTTTGTTGAACCTGCGGTAGCGCCTGCTCGCCTCCTCTGGATTGATTTCAGCTATGACCCAGGCCTTTCTTGAGTATAAGGCGCCATTCAAGTCCTTTATAGAAAGCGCGGCGTGGTTGTGTGCAGTTATTAGATACTGGGATTGCATCGCCTTCTCTGAAGGCCACGAATTACCATGAGTGAACGAGAACCTTCCGACAGTCAGCTCGTCCACAATTGGTACAGAAAGCATATCAGACAGGTATGCATCGTGGTTTCCGCGCACAACAGTTACGTCGAGCGGCGAGAGTATATTAAAGAAGTTTGATATTGCGAAGCGCTCAGATGACTCAGGCCTGAGCACCTGGTCCTTTATGTCACCAAGCAGTATTGCCCTAGATATGCTGAATTCGGAGGCCATTCGCAGTATGTCACGCGCCATTGACGCTGCCGTGTCGTACAGGCGTATACCCAATCTGCGGAGCTTGGACTCCATGCCTATGTGTATGTCGCCCACAACTATAGAGGCGCGCTTCCCCTTGCCAGCAATCATTGCCGGAGATCCATACACGAATTTTATTTCGTCGTTGTCTGTAGTGGGCACGTGTTTTTATATTTTAGAACTAATTTAAGTCTTGCCTGAAAGGTATTCCCATGGTAAACATATCACCATACATAGGCAGCATATCAGGGATAAAGATACAGCTGCACTGGAGCTTCGTCCTCCTCCTTGTATTCTCGCTCGTGCTAAGCTTCTACCTTTTCGCAGTAATAGTGCTGCTTTTCGTATGCGTCCTGCTCCACGAGCTAGCGCATTCTATAACATCAAAGCGCAACGGAATAGGGGTAAAGAAAATAATACTGCTGCCGATAGGGGGGGCATCAGTGATTGACATGGAGGAGATAGACCCCGACGTAGAGTTCAGAATATCGATAGCTGGACCGATTGCTAGCATATTTATAGGAGTTGCGCTAGGAGTGGCGGTTGTGCTCATACCTGGCGGCGCAGTGAGGCACCTCGTGCAGCTCCTGTTCCTGATAAACATACTTCTCGGCGTATTCAACCTTCTGCCGGGATTCCCTCTTGACGGGGGAAGAGTGTTCAGGAGCTACGAGCAGAAAAAGCACAGTTTCTTCGACGCCACGAAGATAACGGTAAAGCTGAGCAAGATAGTCATAGCGCTATTCATAATCGGAACAGTAATATATGCAGCCGTAGAGCCGGGATACACTTTCGCGTATAGGGAATTCGTAGTTTTCTGGGACGTTCTAATAGCTATATTCCTCTATGGTGGGGCACAGGCGGAATACCAGACCGCGTACGTAAGGGAGATGGCAGCGGACTTAAAGGTCAGGGATGCAATGAGCAAGGACTTCGCGGTGGTGAAGCCTGGTACTACCATAGGCGAGCTGTACAACATATTCATGAAGTATCACACGCACGTAATCATAGTGGATTATGGCAAAAACGTAAAGCTCGTCCAGGGAGTTAAGATGGGCGTGTCACTGAACCCCGGGTACATGTCAAACACTGTTGACAAGTTCTGCACTGAGATACCGCTTATAGGGATAAACAAACCACTCCCGGCGGCGATAGACAAGATGAGAAACGAAAATACAGGCATAATAGCTGTGAAGGTAGGCAGGAAGGTAGTGGGTGTGCTTATTGCGCAGCACGTAGAGTCTGTTATTGCGCTTCATATATCAAAGAAGAACGCTTCGGTCACTAATAAAAATCTTACAAACAGATAGATAAGAGAGGCGACTCACGGATGTTATACATAGACAGGATAGTCCTGCACAATTTCAAATCGTTTAGGCATGCCAGCATAGCTTTTAGGAAGAACTTCAACTGCATAGTGGGCCCGAACGGCTCGGGAAAATCTAACGTGTGCGATTCGCTGCTTTTTGCGCTGGGCGAGAGCTCGCTCAGGAGGCTCAGGATAGTATCGCCTACGCAGCTTCTCAACGAGGATGTGAAGAAGGGGAAGAACGAGGAGATGCGCAGGGCTTACGTCAAGGTAATAATGGGAGGCGACGCCAACGTAGAAATAATAAGGTACGCTAGGGAGGACAGGAAGATGGGTTACAGGCTCAATGGGAAGCACACTACCAAGCAGGATGTAGTGGAATTCCTTAGGGGGCACGGCGGCGACGTCAACGAGACAAACACCATAGCGCAGGGTGAGATAGTCAGGATACTGAACATGAACAGCAAGGAGCGCAGGGAGATCATAGACGTCGCAGCAGGAATAAACGAATTTGACAAGAAGAAGGAAGCTGCTGAGAGGGAGCTGGAGAGGGTAGAAGAAAGGCTGGGCGAGGCGCACGGCATGCTCAACGAGAGGAAGGGGTTCCTCAAAGAGCTGAAGAAGGAGAAAG